>PXDL01000450.1 GCA_003566395.1 Balneolia bacterium
CGGGCCGCACTCATCAAATCCGGGTTCATTTTTCGGATGCCAACTACCCCTTGCTTGCCGATCCGGTTTACGGCGGAGATTCGGTCCGTTTCGGTCCCAATACCGGATTTCGAAAATATTTATTCAATAAACTTTTTGAAGACCTTGGCCGGCAGTGCCTCCACGCGAAGTCGCTTGGCTTCGTGCATCCCGGAACCGGAGAATTTGTTCTTTTTGAATCTCCGCTTCCCGCAGACTTCGAATCGGCCCTCGATGCTCTCAGAGAGTATTGCGTGTAGTTACGGCCACCGAAACCATCACCCTGAAATTTTCCGCATTCTATTATGCCTCAAAAAAAACAAATTGATATAACCGTAGAACTCGACGACAAGAACGTACCGGAGAAAATCACCTGGCATGCCGGAGATGCCGGGCTCGATCGTCCCGCTATCTGCCGGGCGATGCTGCTTTCCCTCTGGGATAATGAAAACAAGCAGACCCTCAAGCTCGATCTCTGGACCAAAGATATGACGGTGGATGAAATGAAGCTTTTTTTCTATGAAACGCTCTCCACTATGGCCGACACCCTCGAGACGTCCACCAAAGACGAACGGATTGCCGGCGATATGCGAGATTTTTGCGATTACTTTGCCGAAAAAATGGAAATAAAAAAATAACGGCTCTCTGACCGGTGCCTGAATTTTCCTTCAACCGACCACCCCATCATAGCTAAATGGCCTTTCATCCCTACGACTACCTGGTTATCGCGCTGTATGCCGTGGTGCTCATTTTCATCGGCTGGCTGGCACAGCGGCGCGGGAACCGCAATCTTACCGATTATTTTACGGGAGGCAAATCCCTGCCCTGGTGGCTGGTGGGCACTTCAATGGTTGCCACCACCTTTGCCGCCGACACCCCGATAGCGGTAACGGGCATTGTGGCCTCGGAAGGCTTATCCGGAAACTGGATTTGGTGGAATTTCCTTTTCTCCGGCATGCTTACCGTTTTCGTTTACGCCCGGCTTTGGAAGCGCGCCGACGTAATTACCGATGTGGAATTCATTGAAAAACGCTATTCGGGCAAACCCGCGGCCTGGCTTCGCGGTTTTCGCGCCATCTATCTCGCCTTTCCTATAAACTGTATTATCCTGGGATGGGTTACGGTCGGGATGGCCAAGATTTTGTCGGTCGTAACTCCTTTCGACGAATGGACGCTCATCCTCATTTTGTACGGGCTTACCGGCTTGTATATCACCATTTCAGGTTTGTGGGGCGTAGTGGTAACCGATGTCATTCAGTTTATCATTGCTATGGGCGGCACTATTCTGCTGGCCGTTCTGGCCGTTAATCATATAGGTGGAATCGACGCCCTCAAAACCGAACTCGACCTCCAATTCGGCACCGGCCATCACTATCTGGATTTCATCCCCCTGAACAACCCGGAGCTGTTGATGACGACCTTCCTGATATGGATCGGGATGATGTGGTGGGCGAGCTGGTATCCGGGTATGGAGCCGGGCGGCGGCGGATACGTGGCGCAGCGGATGTTTTCAGCCAAAAATGAGCGGCATGCTACGGCCGGCACTCTGTTTTTTTATGTGATGCACTTCGCCCTGCGCCCCTGGCCCTGGATTCTGGTGGCTCTGGTGAGCCTGGTGCTGTACCCCAACCTTGAGGACAAAGAACTTGGCTACCCCATGCTTATGGTTGATCTGCTTCCTCCGGGACTTTTCGGCCTGCTGGTCGTGGCGTTTTTGTCGGCCTTTATTTCCACGGTTTCCACCCATCTAAACTGGGGCGCTTCGTATGTGGTGAACGATGTATATAAACGCTTCATCCGGAAATCCGACACTTTTGAGACGCCGGAAAAAGCCGGCAGTCATTATGTGTGGATGTCTCGGGTTGCCACGCTCGTAATAATGGGATTTGCCATTCTGGTATCGTGGTTTTTCGACAATGTGAAAGACGGATGGGAAGCCATTCTTGCCCTGGGCGCCGGAACCGGGCCCGTATATCTGCTTCGCTGGTTTTGGTGGCGCATCAATGCGTGGAGTGAAATAGCGGCTATGGCCGGTGCTGCCGTTGGTGTAATAATTGCGGCTTTTATAGGCATCGACGGACTTGCCCATACCCTGTTTTTCACGACCGCATTCACAACCGTAATCTGGCTTTCGGTTACTTTTATGACGCGTCCGGCAGATTCCGAAACGCTGCTTTCGTTTTATGAGAAGGTGCGGCCCGGCGGCCCGGGGTGGAAATGCATTCCTGAGAACGTACGCGCGCAAACGGATGCGGATCCGCTGCTTCTTAACATCGGCCGGGCATTTGCCGGATCGTTTGCCATTCTCTCGGTAATGTATGCCACGTGGCTTCTTCTGTTTTATTAAGCGGCCCAAATAGTTGTAAAGTTTCCACAGCTTTATTCAAACTCATAACAGACTTCACAGGCGATATTTTCCAAAAAAATTGGAGAATGCTCACTCACCCTCCCAAGTAATTGATATTAATAGCTATAAAACCACCTTCTTAAATGCGGAAATTTCCTGTATTAAATTTTTGTGATTGATAGAGCTATTAAATTATATTAAAAGATGTTTGCCTAAAAAGGGCAACTCCTCATAACAAAAAAAAACTTCTATCTCTTATGAAACAGCTATACAGATTAAGCAAAGCAACTTTGGCCGCCTGCGTTTTAATGTTCGGTGCCTCAGCTGCTTTTGCACAAGTCAACGAAGTCGCCGTTAAAAGTAACGTTTCCTCTACGCATTACACCCCTGTTCCCGTGCTTAACGATTCTCAGATACTTTGGGAACAACAGCGCGAGGGTACCGGCGGTATCGTAACCGGATTCTTCGACGGCCTTGGTTCCGGCGCATACAGTGCCGATGACTTTGAACTTGACGAGCCGGCACAGATCACACAGGTTACCATGCTGGGCTTCCAGAATGACACGACACTCCTCGACGGTATTCTGATCGATTTTACCTTGTATATTTTTGCTAACGATTTCGGTGTACCGGACGGCGATCCCACCGATCCCGAATCAGCCCTTCTTGCCCTGACCATGGCTGAAGGCGACCCCGGTTTTGAAGTTATTCAGGATCCCGATCAGGCAAACCTTTATACTTTCGTGGTAAACATTCCTGAAGCTCTCGGTACTGAGTTTTTCCTTGCACAGGATCGCTACTGGCTTGTTGCCGCTCCCAACCACGATATGTTTGACGCTGCCGGCTCAACACGCTGGAACTGGTCACAAGGTGAAGAAAACCTCAGCCCATTTTACATTATCGATCCGGATGACTTATTCGGTGGCTGCTGTACCAACTGGACTTCTTCCACTCAGCTCGGCCTCGACTGGTCGTCTTTGGGCCTAACCTTCACCATTGAAGGTATCCCCGGTGAAGCTGAAGATCCTGAACTCGGAGATTTCTCCCTTATCGCTCCTCCGGACGGAACCGAGCTGACTGTTCAGCAAGGAACCGAAGATCCTGTTGTTGTTGAGTGGGAAGTTTCTGAGAATGCAGAGGCTTATACATGGGCAATTAACTTTGCCGGTGAAGGCTTTGAAGCCCCTCTTGTCGAGCTGCCTTCAGACGGAGGTGGAACTCAAAACCAGCTCACCCTTACCACAGGCGCTATCTACGATGTTATGATCGGCCTTGGTGTTGAAGACGGAGATACCGTAGAATTAGAATGGACCGTGTTCGCCTCCCTCGGCGACGAAAGCCTTCAGGCAGAGCAGGTTTGGGGAATCACCGTAACCGTTGGCGACCCGACAAGCACCGAGCCGATTGAAACGGTAAAAGGTTTCGCTCTTGAGCAGAACTACCCGAACCCGTTCAACCCTACCACCAACATCAACTTCACCATTCCTGAAGCTTCCGATGTTAAAGTGGAAGTGTTCAACATGCAGGGTCAGCGTATCGCTACGCTTGCCAACGGTATGATGAGCGCCGGTTCACACACCGTGGCTTTTGATGCAACCAACCTTTCCAGCGGTATCTATCTGTACAGAATGACCGCCGGCAACTTCACAGCTACCAACAAAATGATGCTCGTGAAGTAAAACGAACTGGTTTACTCCGGTTTTTTTACCGGAACAGTTTCAAAAAGGAGATCGGATTACCCGGTCTCCTTTTTTTATGCCCATATCCGGCCAACTCCGGTTTCTTATAAAAAGGCGTTTCTCTTTTCTGCTCAACAGCCTACCTTAGCATCGTCCTTTACCAGAACCACAGCCCGGCACAAACGCATGGAATTCCTTTCCGATATTCCGCTCACCTATTATATCCTCATTTTCCTCATCGGCATATTCGGCGGGGTGATGGCCGGCTTGCTGGGGGTCGGCGGCGGACTCATTTTTACACCCGTCCTGATTTTTTTATTCGCCGATTCCGTGCAGGATCCGGTAATCTGGATTATCGCCACCTCGCTTCTGTGTACGTTTGCCGCTTCGTTGAGCAGCATTAGGAAGCACATTGCCATGCAAAATTTTCACCTGCGCGAAAGCCTGATGGTCGGCCTCAGCAGCATCGGCGGAACCTGGGCCGGAAAGCAGGTCGTGACCTCCTCCTTTTACAGCGAGACCGAGTTCATTCTTCTTTTCAGTTTGATTTTGCTCTACACAGCCTGGCGTTTTGCGTTTAGCCGCCCGGTTTCCTCTAACGGTAGCGGAGATAAAGAAGGCCATGCGGAAAATATTCGCTTAAAAGGACTACAAGCGATTCTGATTGGCAGCATCGGCGGGTTCTGGGCGGTGCTCGCCGGAGTTGGTGGAGGCATCATCATGGTACCGGCGCTGGTGATGCTGGTCGGCTTGCCCTATCGCACGTCTATCAGTATATCTTCGGCCGCCATCGTTTTTATTTCATTTTTCGGATGGATGCAGTTCGCTATAGAAACGCCTTCGGGGCCGGGGCTTACCTCCCTCACGCTCGGTTATGTGGATGCAGGACTCGCCCTCCCCTTAATTGCGGGCGCACTCATCGGTGCCAATTCGGGAGTGTATGCGGCCTCGGTAATCCCCCGAAGAACCATTGAACTAAGTTTTTCAGTTATTACGCTGGTCGTAGCGGCACGTCTTCTGTGGGGTTTGATGTAGCTTAAATTCCATCATTTAATAATTTGTTAACATGAATCCCTGAATACGCGCCGATAGAGCACAGCAGATAATAGCCAAATCCCATTTTTTTTTAATATTTTTGGTTCTCATTTTAGCCGGTGTTCCTGAATGCGGCCTATGAGTCCGATATTACTTTAACAGTGCTGATACCAACTTCATGAGTTATACCTTTTTCGACTTTCTGCAGCTCGTAGGTTCGCTGGGGATATTTATTTTCGGGATGAAGATTTTCAGTGACGGCTTACAGAAAGTTGCCGGAAATAAATTGCGTGCTATTCTGAAAGGGATGACCCGAAACCGGTTCACCGGCATTCTGACGGGTTTCGGAACAACCACTATCACACAGTCGTCCACCACCACTACGGTAATGGTCGTCAGCTTTGTGAACGCGGGCCTGCTCACCTTTGTGGAGTCCACCGGTGTGATAATGGGGGCAAATATCGGCACAACTATTACCGCCTGGATGGTTTCGATATTCGGGTTCAAGTTTCAGATAACGCCCATCGCCATTAGCCTGATCGGCGTTTTTTTTCCGTTTTTATTTGTCAGCAACCTCAAGCTTCGCAACATAGCCGAGGCTATGATAGGCTTTGGTATTCTGTTTATCGGCCTGGAGTTTATCAAAGATGCAGTACCCGACATTAATGAAAATCCTGAGATTTTCGCCTTTCTCGACAGCTTCACCGACTACGGGTTTTTATCGATCCTGCTTTTTGTAGGAGTGGGAACTGTTTTAACCCTGCTCACACAGTCTTCTTCTGCCGCAACGGCCATCACCCTTGTTATGCTCTTCCAGGGATGGATCAACTTTCCCATCGCTGCGGCCATGATTCTTGGTGAAAATATCGGAACAACGGTTACCGCCAATATTGCCGCGATTATCGGGAACGTCCATGCTAAACGGGCCGCCCGGTTCCACTTTTTCTTTAATGTGGCGGGGGTCTTGTGGATGCTGCTCATCATCACCCCTTTTCTGCACGGAATTGACTCCGTGATGCAGTTTTTTAGTCCGGAGTCGCTGTCCGTTTTCTCCGACGACCCGGCCGCCCGCGCCAATGCCACCCTTGCCCTGTCGCTATTTCACACCTCCTTTAATGTGCTGAACGTAATAATACTCTTCGCATTTGTACCCTTTTTGATCCGGCTTGTGGAACGCATACAAACCGACAAAGGCGGCAGTGACGAGCGTTTTGAGCTGAAATACATCAACATCGGGCTGATGTCTTCGTCCGAGCTTTCCATCGAACAGGCGAAGAAGGAAATCAGTCTGTTTGCCAAAATGGTGGAAAAAATGCATTACGGCTTCACCGGGCTGTTGTATAAGAAATCCGAGAAGCAGCGGAAATTCCTCAAAAAACTCTCCAAGCGGGAAGAAATTACCGATCAGCTGGAGGTGGAAATTGCTGAATATCTGGTTCAGATTTCTGAAAACGCCAATATTTCTTCTCACTCAATCCGTAAAATCCGGAACATGCAGAGCATCATTAACGATCTTGAGCGGATCGGTGATCTCTATTACCAGATGTCCAAAACGTTTGAGCGCTCGCTTGAGGACGGGGAGCCTATTCCCGGCGAAGCACTTGAAGAACTTCGCGAGATGATGGGTGCCGTACACGACGCCATCATCATTATGAAAAACAATATTGATGCGCACACGCATGAAGTGGACCTTGACGCCGCAATTGAGGCCGAACGCCGCATTAACGACGTCCGTGATACCCTGCGTGAGGAGCACTATGCGCGTCTTGAGCTGGGCACCTATTCCGTAAAAGCGGGGATCATTTACCTGGATTACCTGAACCGACTGGAAAAAATCGGGGATCACATCATGAATGTGAGCGAAGCGGCCGCAGGCAAGCGTTTCCGGATTACGAAAGTTCACAGTCAGGAAACAGACGCTCCGGTAAAACACAAAACCGAGGAATAATAAGCCCGCAACCGTGTTTGGCTGAAGTCAAACACGTTCAGACCGGACGGCTTCCCGCACATACCGGATTTCCGCGTAGGAGCAGTCGCCGCCAAGCGCATCACGGATTTCACGCAGGAAGCCGCTGTCATTTCGCTCAAGTTCGAGCTTGATGCGCTTAATTTTCTCATCAGAAACAAGATCGCGAAGCTCAAGCAGTCCGCGATTTACACAGCCCGCAATATGCCCCTCAATAGTTGATGCCGCCAAACCGCGTTCCTCGGCTATATCAGCCACGCTTTTCCCGTTCCTGAACAGTTGAAAAGTTTCATTCATGCTGCCTCCGGTGCTCCCTTTTTTCTTTTTGGATGTCGCACTCCTGAAAGAACTTCCCGTCGGTTTGCTTTTCGGTACGGCCGGTTTTATACCTTTTTTTCTGCAATAAGGCACAATTACATCAAGAAAAACTTTTCCGTACCGCTCCACTTTTTTATCACCGAAACCGTGAACAGCGTGGAGATCCTGCTTGCTTTGCGGGAAGCGCGTCGCCAGATCGTGAAGGGAGGCATCGCTTAAAATCACGAAGGGCGGCACATTCATGCCGTCGGCCAGTTTCTTGCGTGCTTCGCGCAGTTTATTGAATAGCAGCTGATCCGATTCCGGCCGTTTCTGCGAGGCTTTCGGCTCCTTTGTTTCCGCCGGACGATGGACCGTAAATGCTTTCTCTCCTTTCAGCAGTTTCATGCTCTCCTGGTTGAGTTTGAATACGGCATGCGGTTCGCCTTCCCGTCGTATGTACCCCTGCGCCGCCAGTTCCTGAATTATTTCCTTCCAAAATTCTGTGCTCTGATCCTGCCCGGCCCGGTACGTGGGCAGTTCACGCATCCAGGGCTGAATTTTTCGGGATTTCGACCCGCGCAACAGCAGGGTGATGACTTCCGCCCCATAATTCTGTTTCAACCGGGCGATGGCCGAAAGCGCCTTTTGCGCCTCTGTGGTATAATCGTACTCTACGTATTTTGTCAGGCAGACATCACAATTGCCGCAGCTATCGGGGTGTGGTTCACCGAAATAGTTCATCAGATACTGACGCCGGCAGGTTTTGATCTCGCAAAACTCCACCATCTGATTCAGTTTTTTAAGCATGATGCGCGTCTGATCTTCATTATCTTCTATGGTGGCAAAGTAACGCAGCGTACTCAAGTCTCCGTAATCCAGAAACAACAGCGCCGTTGAAGGCAGCCCGTCGCGACCCGCCCGGCCCGTTTCCTGATAATAACTCTCGATATTTTTGGGCAAATTCATGTGAACCACAAAGCGAACATTCGATTTGTCGATGCCCATCCCGAATGCGATTGTCGCCACGATGATTCTGACCTCATCCCGTAAAAAAAGGTCCTGTGTCCGGGCGCGTTCTTCGCGGCTCAATCCGGCGTGGTAGGGCAACGCCTGATAGCCCATCTCACTAAGCTCTGCGGCAAGTTCTTCGGTACTGCTGCGCCTCAGGGTGTAAATAATGCCTGCATCAGCTTTATTGCGATCCAGATAAGCACTCAGCTCATCCATCTCATTTCCCGAAGGACGCACCTCATAGCGGATATTACTCCGGTTGAAGCTCGAGATCAGCACTTCCGGCTTGTCCAGATTCAGCTTGTTGATGATGTCGTTTCGCGTGGTTTTGTCGGCGCTTGCCGTTAATGCGATTACGGGCGTGCCGGGGAACCACTCGCGCAGGCTCGCAAGTTCGAGATAGTCGGGCCGGAAATCGTGGCCCCAATGGGAGATACAGTGCGCCTCATCAACGGCAAACAAACTGATGTCGATTTCGCGCAGGGTGAGCATAAGCGTTGAGCGCTGATCCTTGAACCGCTCCGGAGCCACATACAGCAGTTTCAGCTCTCCGGATTTGAGACGGGAAAGCACCTGCTGCTGCGCGGGTATATCCATAGAAGAATTCAGGAATGCCGCTTCAACGCCGGCAGCCGTAAGCGCATCAACCTGATCTTTCATAAGCGCAATCAGCGGCGACACCACAACAGCGGTGCCCTTGTTCATGAGAGCCGGAATCTGATAGCAAAGGGATTTTCCGCCACCGGTGGGCATCAGCACAAACACATCCCGGCCGCTTTCTAATTGCCGGATGGCTTTTTCCTGATTCGGCCTGAATTCATCGTAGCCGAAATACGTTTTAAGTATCGTTTTTGCGTCTTGTTGATCCGTTTCTGTCATCAGCTTTTTTCTGTGATGAGTATCAGCATGCCCAAACCTTACACATCTGCATTTTAGGTTCTTCAGATTAATTTATTCGCTCAATGATAACGGGATTTGCCTGTTGTACCAACCTTAACTACGATAATTGACTTTTTAGCTTCCTTCGCAATTCAGTTTGCTGAAGGCTTTGGCTAAACAAAGGAATGAAAATGCAGGCGGACGGGTTTCTATTTGATAAGTCTCCGTTAATCAAATGCTTTAACTTGAAAACTTAAATTAGGTAAAAAATCGCCTGAGTGAATCGAAAATCATAACGATATTCTTCACACTTCATAAGTTTTTGATATTACTGTTTTCGCCATGCCCGAATAGAGAAACCTGTTCGCTTTTTTTTAATAAAGGTTTATATTCACCCAGATTTTTACCTATAGTATTTTCCCTATGCTTGATAATAAACTCCTAAGCACGCTCAAATCTCTTGCCAAAGATGACGCTTCTTTCGCCAAATTGAAGGAGCTTTTTGAACGTGAGCGCTCGGAAAAAGAAAGTTACGAGTCCTATCTCGACCTTCTTGAATCTGCCGTACGAAACGATTACGATTCCATTCTTGTAACCGATCTGGAACTAAATAAGCCCGGTCCGCGCATCTGCTACGTCAACGACGGTTTCGAGAAAATGACCGGTTATACCCGAGATGAAGTTATAGGCAAAACACCCCGTATTCTTCAGGGTGAAAAAACCGACCGGAAGACTCTCGATCGTCTCCGTGAAAACCTGGAAAAAGGAAATTCATTTTTCGGTCAAACCGTCAACTACCGAAAAGACGGCTCCGAATACATCAATCAGTGGGATATTCATCCACTCACAAACCGCAAGGGCGAAGTAACTCACTGGGTATCCTATCAGCACGACATCACCGAGCGCAAACGTTCGGAGAAAAAAATTATGGATACCAACACAGATTTTGACGATCTGTTTGAAGAATCCAAAAAAGCTTATGCCGATCTTGATACCGACGGCACCCTGCTTGATTCCAACAAGGCGTTCAGACAGATGCTGGGCTATGTTCAGGAAGAGCTTTCCGGTTCAAAACTTTGGGAACTCACCCCTTCCAACGCGGTGGCTAATGTAAAAGCCGTTTTCAGCGAAGGTACGCTCGAAGATGTGAATCCGGACAATCAGTTTAAAATCATGTTTCGTCGTAAAAACGGGATGCCCGTTCAGGCTGATGCCACCTTCAGGCCTATTTCTGTGGATGGCAAAAAACGAGTCCGCGCTACGGTTTCCAATGCAAGCATGAAGAAAAACGTGCTCGAAATATTAAAGAAGCGCAACACCGGCTTCGATAAGATTTTCGAGCGTAAGAACGACTTTACCTACGGCTTCAGTTTCAGTAACTCGGATATGGTGATCGACTGGATTTCAGAAGGATTTGAAGCGCTAACCGGCTATACGCCCGAAGAGTGTAAAGGCAAAAACGGATTCTCAAAAATCATTCATCCCGATGACCACAAACTACTTGATGAGCACTATGCCAAAATTAAAAACGGAAAATCCGCGACCCTTACTTTCCGGATTCAAACCAAAGATGGCAGCGTGAATAAGGTAATGGATTACTCCAAACCTGATGCTGAAAAGCAAGATTCGTACAAAGGCGCTTTCATAGCAGCCGGAAAAGAAGCTCTTAAAACCGTCTGAACCCGATTTTTCATAACAGCTAAAAGCCCCGCTTCCGGTTTACCGGACGGGGCTTTTTTTTGTATCAGCCGGCAAAACAAGAAACATGCTTAGAAAACAGACCAGAAATCGCTACGTCGCTACATCTTTAAATCGCTCAATCAACTATTCGAAGATGTGAGCTTAAAAGAACCGCTTCCTGATTTAACGA
>PXDL01000447.1 GCA_003566395.1 Balneolia bacterium
AAGAAGGCTTTGCAATACCGGTATTTCGCTCGGGCAGTGAATACGAACAAAATACCTGATATGTCAAAGCCTTCTAAAAGCGGGTTAACGAAATACAATGAATATGGGCCTGAATGTTGATGGGGTCTTTGTTATCCCAAATTCAGGCTCGACTAATTTAGACGAGGATCGTCTTCAGGATTAATGTATTCAATACCCCACGGTCCGTTTCCATGAAGCTGAATGATGGTTCGTTCTTCCACGAAGCCAAACATAGGATCACCGGGTGGCATTATAGCTATGCTTCCCTGCGGTAGCTCTTGAGTTTCCGATCGATCAAATGTATCGCCATGAGCAAAATAAAGAGTGCCTTCAAGTACTGTTACACGTTCGTATTCGGGGTGGATATGAGGAAGAATCTCGTAACCGGCTTCAAGCTTAAGCCGGAATGTAAAAGGTTCTTCATTACTCAGCTCACCTTCTATAAAGGCAATCTGTGCACCCTCACCCATGGATGCCACAGGATTCCAATCCAGTTCATCTGGTGTTAGCATAAAATGACCGTCGGAATCATGCATGTCCTGGGCCTGTGTTACAAAAAAGGCACCGGACAGAAAAAAAACTAAAATCAGTTTACGAGCCGTCATAAGAAATGTCACATATATTTTTTGGGTAGTCATAATACCTCCTTCTTTGATAAACTATTGTGATAGGCTCAGTGGTAGTCGGGTATTGCAGCCACAGAGCGATTTTTAGAAGGCTTTGCAAAACCGTTCTTAAGCCCACTTACTGCTTTGTCGAAAAAGTATAATCTCCGAACCCCGAAGCTTAGAAGGATGTGGTTTTATTTTAGCAGCGGGGTTGAGTACGACCTAAAACCTGGATTTTTAAAACCTTCACATAGATATCTCAAAAAAAATTGTAAAAGTCAAAAGCCTGCTGAATGGAAGTTATTAGTGATATCTTGAAGAATAGCGATGATAGAATGAGAAAATCCTGTCAAAACAATCTTTCGTGAAAAGAAAAAGGCTGTCCACAATTTGGGACAGCCTTTAGGGTCAAGACAGGTTCTGAAAATTATCAGAACTTTTTTGGAAATCGTTCCCGGGATTAACCCCGCTTTATTTCTTAGGTGGTGTGCCGAGGTGAACGCCTTCTCCGTAGGCTTCGGCTACTGCTTCCATCACGGCCTCGGAAAGGGTCGGGTGAGGATGTACGGAAGCAATTACTTCATGACCCGTGGTTTCGAGGTCACGGGCGAGAACAGGCGAAGCAATCATTTCCGTGACATTTTCGCCGATCATGTGGCAGCCGAGCCACTCACCGTATTCCTCGTCGAAAACCACCTTCACGAAACCATCATTGGTACCTGAAGCAGAGGCCTTGCCATTAGCCTGAAAAGGAAACTTGCCTACTTTAACTTTATATCCGGCATCTTTGGCGGCTTTCTCGGTAAGACCGACCGATGCGATTTCGGGATGACAATACGTACACCCGGGAATATTTTTGTGATTTACAGGGATTGCATCAAGTCCGGCAATCCGCTCCACGCATTCGATTGCTTCATGTGAAGCTTTGTGCGCCAGCCACGGTCCGCCAATTACGTCGCCTATAGCATAAATGCCTTTGGCATCTGTTTCGTAAGTATTGGGCTTCACCTTTATGGCACCTTTTTCCACTTTTACACCGGCTTCTTCCAGGCCGATACCTTCTACATTTCCTACAACGCCCACGGCAGAAAGCACCATGTCGGCTTCGATTTTCTCTTCGCCTTTTTGGGTTTTAACCGTTACTACCACGCCTTTGCCCTTCTTGGCGACTTTCTCTACCGAGCTTTCGGTCATGATGTTCATGCCTTTCTTCTTGTAGATTTTCGCAAGTTCTTTGCTCACGTCCTCATCTTCTACGGGAACGATGTGCTTCTGAAGCTCAACAATGGTCACTTCGGTGCCGATAGTATGGTAGAAATAAGCGAACTCAACCCCGATGGCTCCGGCCCCGACGATAACGAGTTTCTTGGGCTGTTTTTCCAGTTTCATAGCCCGCTCGGAGTTGATGATCGTCTCGTTGTCGAATTTCAGGTTGGGAAGCTCACGTGATCTCGCGCCGGTGGCCACAATAATATGTTTTGCCTTCAGGCGGTCGGTTTCCTTGTCTTTGTCGTCGGTTACTTTTACTTCGCCTTTGCCGGCTACCATGCCTTTACCGCGAACAACATCAATCTTGTTGGCCTTCATTAAAAACTGAACGCCTTTGCTCATTTTGTCGGCAACGCCACGGCTTCGTTTGATAACGTTGGGGAAATTCACTTTGGCCTCACTTACTTCAAGGCCGAAATCTTTTGCGTGACTGATTTTCTCAAAATACTCTGCAGACTTCAATAATGCTTTGGTGGGAATACAGCCAATATTCAGACAAACACCGCCCAGGTCTCTTTTTTCAATAACAGCAGTTTTAAGGCCGAGTTGTGAAGCACGAATGGCCGCCACATATCCGCCGGGGCCGGTGCCGATCACAACTACATCATATTCTTTTGCCATAATATCCGGATTAGAAAGTTAATACTATCGGTTCAAATTTAGTTTGCCAAAATAGGCAATTTGGATGAAAATATTAAGAAGTCGCAGCGGTACAGCACTAAATCCGCGCATTTAGATCATAAATAAAGGTGTCGGCATTTAAGCCTCATCCAGGGGTTTGCTCCAAAACAGCATTTCGGGATCATCGGACAGGAATCCAAACCGTTTGTAGAGCTTTTGTGCCCGGTTGTCGTCCCGTACTTCAAGGGTGATTTTGCAGCAGCCAAGCTGTATCGATTTTTTTTCTACTGCACCGAGCAACATCTCCCCGACTCCCTTGCCGCGATAAGGAGGAATAACGGCCAAATCATGGATATTCATCAGGCGTTTTGCTTTGAAGGTGGAAAATCCGAGAAAGCAGTTAGCCAGCCCGACCGGAGTATTCCCGTCGAAAGCGAGAATGGATACGGCGGTGGGGAATTCGTTTAATTCCTCTACCAGATTATCACGAACATAGGCGCTCAAAGACTCCTGTTGGCCCATAGGATCCCGGCTGTACGCGTCGAGCACATCAAGAAGGGCGGCGGCGTGTACCGGGTCATCGTAATCGGCAACGGTGAGGGTAATCGTCATTTCGTGGAAATCAGAGGGTGTAGGTTAGCAGGAAGGGTGATGCGCATCATCGCCAAATCGAATATCTGCGGCCGAAATCAGGCGGTCAAGACGGATTTCCGTGCCGCTGCCGAGCAGAACGAACTCCTGCTTATCCCGGGTGTAAATATCGGTGATGCGTTCCGAAACTTCCCGGATGCCATCACCCTGCACATCACCGAAAGTTCGGTACCGTATGTTAACAGGAACTTTTTCGATGATCAGGCGCTCAATCCGGTCATAGAGTCCGCAGGCTATAGGCGTGTAGGGAGGATTTGCCATGTCGTTAGCTTACACTTTAAAAAATATTGGTTGAAATGTCAGTCTTATGAGTATCCCAGGGCGATGCCCGCTACAATGAAGACCAGCGCGATAGCATAAAGTACAAGAAGTTTCAAAACGAGCCATTTGGCCCAGACTTCCCATGGAATTTTGGCGATGCCGAGCACGCCCATCAATACGCCGGAGGTGGGAATAATCATATTGGTGATGCCGTCTCCGAGCTGGAAAATCAGTACTACATTCTGCCGGGAAATTCCGATCAGGTCGCCCAGCGGTGCCATCAGGGGAATCGTAAGGGCCGCCTGACCGCTTCCGCTTGGAACCACCACATTCAGCAGCGACTGTACCACGAGCATCAGCGATGCCGATCCGTAGGCATTAAGTCCTTCAAGCGTTCCGGCCAAATGAAAAAGAATGGTATCCACGATCTCAGCGTCGGTAATCACGATCAGAATGGCGCGGGAAAGGGCGATGATGACCGCAGCTCCGAGGACATCCCGCATACCGTGCAGAAATGCATTCGCGGCTTCGTTACTGCTCAGCCGTCCGAATACGGCCGAGAGTACAGCCAGCGCGATAAACAATCCGGAAAGTTCTTCAATATACCAGCCAAGTTGCACCACGCCGTAGATAAGTCCGGCAAGCGTAATAAAAAAGAGAGCAAGCACAATGATGTGCCGGGGCATTATAGGCGGAATCACGCCGTCGTCCTCAGCGGCTTCGCGCTTTTTGTCGATGTTATATACGGGAGACTTCATCGGGTTTTTATGAACAGATGAAGCATAAAAATAAACCATGGCGATGCCGGCCAGGGTTACAGCCAGCCAAAGCAGCATCCGCAACCCGGCTCCTGAAAATACCGGAATTTCAGCGAGTCCTTGCGCGATTCCTACGGTAAACGGGTTATAGACCGCGCCCGCAAACCCGATATGCGCCCCCACGTACGGAATGGCTACACCGGTGATGGAATCGTAGCCCAGAGCAAGAGAAAGGGTTACAAAAAGAGGCACAAATACGATTGTTTCTTCGCTCATGCCGAATGTGGCGCCCATCACCGAAAAAAGAATCATAAAAAACGGAATATACACCGGACGCCACTGCGGGTTTTCGGAAAAGAATTTGGCTGCCCGACGGATTACCACATCAAAAGCGCCGGTTTTCTGAATGATGGAAAACGCTCCGGCCACAATAAAAATAAATACGATAATGGCCATTCCGTACGAATCATTGAATCCACGAACAGGAGCGAGAATTAGTTCAATCAGACCGGCCGGGCTGGAATCGATGTACTGAAAAGAACCTGGATCCACCACTTCTCGTCCGTCTTCGGTGAGCACCCGGTCGAACTGGCCGCCGGGAATGACCCAGGTTAATGCGGCAAAAAACACAAGCACCATCAGCACCAGAATAAGGGTGTTGGGCGCTTTAATCCTGAATTTCATAAGCACATAAGCAAGGTGAATGGTTTACAAAGCCGGTTCCGAACGGTCCGGGTGAAAGGCCCAATATAATAAAACATCATCCGGAACCTGAATGATGAACGCGGGTTGATTTTTGGCCTGATATGCCGGTCAGCAGCATCCCCTTTTTTTAGGTCTTTCTATTTCACCAGGGTGATGCGTGTGGTGCCCGACATACCGCCGCCGGTGACGCGAACAATGTAAATGCCTGTACTTCTCCCTTCAAGACTTATGGGAAACGTATTCCTGCCCTCCTGAAGCCGAAGCCGGGAAACTGAAAAGACACTTTGGCCGAGTATGTTAAAGACTTCGGCCCGGACATCCATTACTTCCGAGGCGTGAATACTGATGGTAGTGGAAGGATTAAAAGGGTTTGGGTACGCATTTTCTATAACGAATCCGTCACCGGGAATATCCCGCGAATTTTCCCCGGGATTTACAGATACCGGAGCCTGTTCGTACAGCCTGAGGGAGGAACCGTCGGGCATTACATGGATTAGGGCTTGGCTTACCGCTGCGGAGTTTCGGGTTTGATTACTGGCTCCGGAGGCGATGAACGGGCTTGCTGCAGTGAAATACCCTTCCCGTGCATCGGTAATAATGGCGGGCATTAACTGGTTACCGAACGTGAGTTCGCCGTCGTGTAAACTAAGTTCCGAATAACGGGTGCCGCTCAGAGCGATGTGGGATTCAAGGGTATGCATGAGCCAGCCTGGAGCGGAGGCGCGGTTCTCAAACTGATTCTGGTTCAGGTACGTGCTGTCCACGCTCACGATATGCGGAAAGAGCGCCGAGCCTTCCCTGATCTGAATAAGTCCGTCGTAGGCGATAAATTCACCATCGCTAAGATTTGTGGCGTAGCCGTCGGTCATCACCGGAAGATGGCGCATTAGCAGCTCTATTTCGGTGGAGTTCTGAGAAAACTGTGACTGAAACGAAGATGAGCCGCCCAGCTGCTTCCACTGTTCGGGGCTGATATTCACAAAAAGCCTGTCGGAGGCAAACAAAGCATCTACCCAGGCCGGATCGTCGATCATAGATTCTGCATAGGGGATGATTTCGGCCGGGATCTCGTCGTTTTCTATGGCGGTGATTGGAACTTCTCCGCTGCTCAGGATGATGCGCTGAGTGTCGTCGCTTCGGCTGTTAAGGTAGGAGGTGGTCCAGCCGTTACGGCGGAAATGGACGTGCGCGCTTAGATGTGTTTCCGGCAGCGGGGCTACTTCAAAGGCGTCATCCGGCTGAGCCAAAAGGGAGCCGTCGTGCAGGTTGATTTCGAAACCATGGGTAAGCTGATGGGCTTTCAGGTTGCGAACGCTCAGGTCCTGATTCGGCTCAACATCGAACTCGGTATCGGCGGTAGTTCGGAGCACATGTACGCCTCCGGTGCCGCTTACCCGAAGCTTTCCGTCCGGACTAATCATAACGGCCGTTTTGTCGTCGATTCCGATTCCGGTAACCGATGCGGGGCTCCATTCGGCGTGAATCCAGGCTATTTTGCTGATAAGCCTGCCGGGACGGCCGCGCTCGAAATAGTGGGTGTCAACCAAAGTGAGGGGTAGCAGGTCAAGAAAACCGGTTTGCATGGTGTGCTGACCGGCGTACGGATTGCGAAGCAGCTGATCGGATGTCGTTCCGCCTCGTGTAATAAATTCACCCGCAATCATGGCTCCGGCGCTTGTGCCTCCGATCACTCCGCCCTGATCAAATACCGCGACGATCGCATCCTGAACCGCGGTGCCTTTCCAGGTATCTATGTAGTTGCGCTGATCGCCTCCTTTGAAAAAGACGCCCCCCGCCTGCTCCAGCGCTTCAAGAATTTCAGACTCGCTATGCTGTTGTATCGTCAGGTTGATGACTTCCACGGCTCCAAGACTCTGGAAGTAGTTGGGAAGCCAGGTCGAGGTATCGCTGTTGGAAAGGACTACTACCGGCGCTTCACCGGATTTTTCAACGAACCAACCGTAGGGTTCTGCCGACCAGGATGTGGCGGCGCTGCTCTCGGAACCGCCGCCGGCAAGCATCAAATAGCCCTGCGCGTGTAAAGATGAAAACGAAAAGGTGAACAGGACAAAAAGAAAGATTGAAGCGTTATGTTTCATAAACGAGAGATATGTGTTAGGCAGGAGTCCGGAGTGTTGGAACAAGATACTTGAGATAATATTGGTTTCCGGATTTTTTTGGTTTCTGCTTAAAATGGCGGATAGCTCGAATCTTCAATATTTTTGTAAAACGGTCCCGGTCTTTACAAAGTTCGCTCAATACAAATAAGGGTGATGTCGTCCTGTTGAGGAAGCTCCTTTTTCCAGGATTTGGCTTCGGAAAGGAATTGCCGGATACACGCTTCCGGAGAATCAAAGGTAAGCCCGGCAAGCGTTTGTGTGATGCGTTCCAGTCCATACTGCTCCCTTTCAGGATTCATTTGTTCCATCAGGCCGTCGGTGGCGGCAAAAACCACATCACCCTTGTGTAAGGTAGTGGCTGCAGTCCGGTACGGGAAATTTAGGGCGTGGCCCAGCGGCATCCCTTTCGATTCAAGCAGTTCAACGGATCCCGACTCCCGGCGGTAGATGAGTACGGGCGGAATGCCTGCCGAGCACCACTCGATGCGGTTGCCGTTGATGTGCAGGAGTCCGAGACACATAAACTTGTTTTTCAACCCTACTTTACGAAGTTCGGCCGACATTTTACGAAGCGCATCATCGCAGGCTAATTCCGGAGAGATGGATTGTACCAGCGTTTTGGTCATGGCGGCAAGAAATCCCGCTTCGGCCCCGTGACCGGTGGCATCTCCCAGCGCCCATATCAGGCCGCCGCGGGGAGGGTGAACCACATCATAATAATCCCCGCCCACTTCGGTTGCGGTCTGCATAGCGGCGTGCATCCGGTAGCCGTCAAGATCCGGAATAGATGCCGGAAGAAGCGAAAGCTGAAGGGTACGGGCCTGCTCCAGTTCGGCGGTTTTACGCTCGTTTTCGGTCTCCAGGCGTGCGGTTTGCACGGCGGCTTCACGCAGAGAGCGCTCCTGATCCAGATTTTGCTCGGACAATTTTTTTACTTCATCGAGTCGCCGGGTGAGGTTCAGGTTCAGACTGGCAATATGCCTTGACTGAAACAGCGACATGGTTACAATGGCTATACCAAATCCCAGATACGGAAGGTGGTGCACCGATAGACCGGTTCCGCTTACATAGGTGCCGGTTATTTCAAAGCCAACGGAAGTAAATATGGAGCCGATGTAAATCAGCACGCCCGTAGCCAGCAGCCAAACGCTTTCTATATCCGAACGCAGCACTCTTATAGCGATAGCTATCAACAGGATACCCATAGCTAAGCCCAAACTAAGTGCTATAAAATTTATGTTTAAAATCAAAACATGGAACAAGGCGGTCACGACTACTAATCCAAAAAAAATCTTGAAATAGAGGGGCGGACTGGCTCGGATTACAGAGTACAGAAACAGCCCTAGAAAACCGAATCCTACGGTAATCATCCCTTGCATCAAATACTGAAGCTGTATCATCTGCCTGAAATCTTCATAAAAGAAAAACTGCTGCTGAATCCAGGTAGTGCCGGCGTAAAGAAAACAGACAATAGAAAACCAAAGATTAAAGACAAGTCTGCGGTTGTAGAGCCATAAAAACAGGTGAAGAAGCCCGAACAGAATACAAAAACTACTTACCCCCCACTGAATGGCGCTAAAAAAACGGTGCTGCTCGATTTGAAGATTTCTTGAGTTTTTTAAATCGTTGAACCACAGATTTATACCTATTCCCCACATCGAACGCCGCAAAAATTCGCTCTCGGGGTTGCCGTGGTGCACCATCAGATACTGAACCGGGGCGTAAGAAAGTTTGACCGGCTGCCAGGTACGCACGGATCCCCGGTCGTAAATTTCAGGGTTGGCAGAGGGCACGCCGTTTTCATAAATCAGATCACCGTTCAGCCAAAAGCGGGCCGCCCCGAGGGTGAAGCCCTGAAGGGCAATAGTTTCACCCCGCATCGATTCATCCACATCCAGATAAACCAGCAGCCATCTTTCGCCCTTCCATTTTTCGGGGATATCCGAGTTGTTGACCCACATCGACTCAGACACCTCCCAGCGGGTATCGTCGAGATCAGGAGGGCTATCAATCGGGGAATCCGGGGTAAGAATGTAGTGCTCGTGCCCGGTAAAATTGATTCTGCCTTGTTCAATGGCTGATTGTTCAATGCGAACGCAGTGCAAATCCTGATCGCAGCGGGAAGGGTCGGGTTCAAAGGTTTCAGATGCCTGCAATAAGCCCGCCTCACTTCCGGCCAAAAGGAAGGTGAAAATAACGAAGATACAGATAAACAGGCGCTGATAAAGCCTCATCGGGAAACCTGGTAGCGTACGTTACAAATAAGCCTTACAAAACCGTGTGTTGGGGAACCGGGAGTGCACGGGCGAATGTGGAATTTACCCGGAAAGTATAGCGATATGATCAGTAAAATCATATATACAGGTGTAGATTTTCACTGAATGGCCTTCCGTTTTTCAATAAAGAAGCAAAATAGAGTATATTAACGGTCAACCAATAGTTCAGTCAGCAAAATCAATGCGCTAAACCTTTTTCGCTCATGAATTCCGTTACATCCTCTTCGTCTGTTTCCCCTGTAAGTTACATCTGGTTGGTTTTTTTATTTTTTGTGATGGCGTCCATGCCCGTCCATGCCCAGGTTACTGAAATAGAGTCCCTGCCGAAGGAGCTTACCGAAGAAGAGATGACGCGCCTGCATGAAATCGGCCTTCATTTTCAGGAAACACCGCCGCCGGAAGGCAGGGTGAGAAACATTGCCGAGTATGAGCGAAATGAAGGTGTGCTGATACGCTGGCCGCTCTGGATTCCGCTGGACCTTGTTGCGGCCATGTCGGAACACGTGATGGTTACAACAATTGTGGGAAGCGGTATCCAGCGTCAGTCGGCTCAAAATGCCTATCAGCAAGCCGGAGTAACGATGGAAAACACCAACTTCCTGATTGCCCCGACCAACTCGGTATGGACCCGCGACTACGGCCCGTTTTATATCGTGGATGAAGACCATCAGGTCGGTATCGTGGATTTTAAATATAACCGTCCGCGCCCTGCCGACGATCAGATTCCCCAGGCGATGGGCGAAATGTTTGACCTGCCCGTTTACGGAATGAATCTGGTGCACACCGGGGGAAACTATATGACCGACGGCTGGCAGACTTCGGCCTCGACAGACCTGATTTGGGAAGAGAACAACGATAATGAGCAGTTCGTAATGGAGCAGATGGAGTCTTACCTGAATACCGAAACCTACCACGTAACGATCGATCCGCAGAACTCCTCCATCAAACATATAGACACCTGGGCCAAATTTCTGGATGTCGATAAAATCCTGATTGCCCGAGTTCCGGCCTCGCACTGGCGGTACGAAGAGCACGAGGAAGTGGCCGAATACTTTGCCAATCAGATCTCGCCCTGGGGTACGCCCTATCAGGTTTTCAGGGTTGATACACCGAACGGACAGCCCTACACCAATTCGCTAATCGTAAATGAGCGCGTTTATGTGCCGCTTATGAACAGCTCCTGGGATGATGCAGCCATCGCTGCCTATGAAGAAGCACTACCGGGTTACGAAGTGCTGGGATTCACCAACCCCGGATCCACGGGCTGGAATTCATCCGATGCACTCCACTGCCGGGTTAAAGAGATTCCCGACCGGGGCATGCTGTACATCAGTCATCTTCCTGTAATTGAACCGCAGCCGCTGAAGGATTCCTATGAGCTCGTGGCGGAAATTATTCCGTACAGCGGCGCCGCTTTAATTGAAGAATCCCTCGAGCTTTATTACAGCCTCAACGAGGGCGAGTGGCAGTCGGTGCCGTTATATCAAAAGGAGGAGCACAGTTGGGCCGGAATGGTTGAAATTGAGCACGATACCGAAACCGTAACCTACTATTTTTCCGCCGCCGATGCATCCGGGCGGGAAGAAACCTGGCCTTTAATCGGTGAACCCGGTGCCCGGACGTTTGAGATTGATCGTACCACGCTTACAGTTACCTATCCCGCCGGATGGAGCCTGGCCGGTATCCCCGTAGAAACCGACGCCACCTTTGA
>PXDL01000472.1 GCA_003566395.1 Balneolia bacterium
AAAAAAAAAAAAAAAAAAAAATAAA
Organism: Balneolia bacterium; assembly: GCA_003566395.1. Taxonomy (GTDB): domain Bacteria; phylum Bacteroidota; class Rhodothermia; order Balneolales; family Cyclonatronaceae; genus Cyclonatronum. Next base: position 26 of record PXDL01000472.1, read on the forward strand.
AAAAAAAGATTTATATAGTAGTTATTCTTAGTCTTGTTATGAAATTGAGTGTATATATTGATAATGAGGGTCTTTTTTGGCTTGAGAAGCTGAATCTTAGCCCCAGTGAATTATTAAAAGAGGCGATAGAGAGAGAAAAAGAGCATTATTTAAATTATATGAAACATTTGAAAGGAGGCTTTAAAGAGAATGTATGAAACAAAAATAAAAAAAATAACAAGATATCTAAAAGAAGTGATAAGACTTCTTAAAGAAAGTAAAAAAATAGGAGATAAAACAACAATTTTGGCTATGGCTTCTATTGAACTTGGAATAAGAGAAAAAGATGTTTTGGAAGTTTTGGAAACGTTTGGAAGAGCAAAAATAATAGAAATAAATGGAGAAGAAGTTTTAGTATGAACGATTTTTATTTATATCTTATTATTTGGGCTCTGGGGGCGGTAGCAATCCTTTGGTTTGCGTGGGCGATAAGCGAGATATTGGGCGATTTTGTTGAGAAAAACACTAAATAACCGAAACATTTAAATAGTTTGTGTGTGTGTATTTATTATGAAACAAGAAATAGCTGTCAGTTTTGAGCAAATAAAAGAGAATTTCAAGACAATCGGAGAACTAAAAGAATTCGTTAAGAAATGGGAGAATAAAAATGAGTGAACTTAAAACTTTAAAGGATTTAAAATGGTTAGATGCGTCCGATTTTGGAATTTTAGAAGATAACGACACAGTTCTTGTTTCAGAACTAAAAGCCGAAGCTGTGAAGTGGGTTAAGGATTTAAGACAACAATTAAGACCTGAAAATCTGGAATTTAGAGAGTGGAGAGCTGGAAATTATGCTCAAGAAGAATTTATTAAACATTTTTTCAATCTAACAGAAGACGATTTAAAACAAGGAGAAGAAGAATGATAGCACAACTGAAAGGAGGGACTGAGGAAAAATGAAAAGAACAGGAAAAATAAGGACAATAACAGAGAAAACAGGAGAAACAGCTAAAGGAATGTGGAAAAATTATGTTTTTGAGATGACTGACGGATTTAAATGTGGCACGTTTGACAAGAAAATCGGAGAAGAATTTAACGCAGGCGACGATGTGGAATTTGAATGCGAACAAAAAGGCGACTTTTTTAATATTAAAACAATGACAACCGAGCCTGCCCAGCCCGAGGTTAAGGGCGGTTACACACAAAGGGACAGAGAAATAATAGCTCAATGCCTTACTAAATGCGTTGCTGAGGGAAAAATGAACAAAGAACAAGCCCTTGAAACATTTAAATTTTTTATGAGGGAATTATGAAAGATGATAAGAGATTGAAGAGAAATAAGAGAATGGATTGGCTAAAAGAAATAATAACAGGCTATTTTAGTGATAACAAAGACCAGCCAATAGACAAAAGGCGGCTTATAGCCGCCTTTTGCATGATTCAGGAAGCACCAGAAAGAACAGCCAAAGAGATGATTAATATTCTGCAAGATATAGATTTTATTAAGATTAATGGAAACTATATATTAAAAGGTGATGTTGATGAAGCGGAGCGAAATCAGTAAGGGGGATGTTATCAGGAAGAAAAAAAGGTATACAGGGGAGGAATGGGAGGTTGTTGAAGTTCAGGAGAGACAGATAAAAATTTATAACAAAAAAATGAAAAGAAAAATACTCGTGGAAAATGAACGCCTTAAATATTGGGAATTAGTGAAAGGGGGGAATGAAAATGTTTAAGAAAAAAGAAAAAGAGCCAAGCGAGAAAGTGAAACTATGGCAGGAATATGTAGAATTTACAGAGAACAGGATTAAGCAATTAGAGAATTCAATTATTATTGAGTCAGCGTTCTTAGAAAAAGGAAAAGAGGAATTAAAAAAAGCTAAAAGGGCTTAGTTTTTTTTCTCATAACACCGTCATACCAAGATTCAAACGTCTCACAGAGGGCATAAGCGTGTGTGAAACATTGAGTATATTTTTTGTATTCGCAGCATTCATCATAAGGGCACTGGACGGGAGCACCGTCTCTTATTAATTCTTCAAGCCTCTCTTTTTGATTTACCATTTTTTTTCTAATTTATCCACTTGCTCGCCCCAGCCACTAAGGGCTCTTATCTCGGGCGGTGGGAGCGGGGGCGGGGTTGGGAGTGGTTTAATTCTCTCATAATCATAGCCGCCAATGGGCTTAACAACTGGGATGACTGGCGGTCTTGGTCTTACCTGTTCTAACAAAATTTTATAACCGTTTTCTTGTAATAAATACTTGCCGTTCTCCTGTAATAAAAAGTCTATCATTCTTCAAGCTCTAATTTTTGTCCGATTAGATGTGATTTAGCTCCCTCTGTTTCTGCTGTTGATTCAATGCCTTCCTTTAAAGAAGCATAAGCCAGTTTTGCAATTTTTATCTCCATTTTTTCCCCCATAATTTAGTTAATCATAATGTATCTCAAGAGCCATGGCTGCTCTTGCGTTGGTGCCACTTGCACTTGAGGCGTTAGATATTGTTATGACATCGGTCAATGCACATGACGCCTCGTTTGAGGTGTCAGAGAAAAGGGCGGTAGAGCCACTGGTGACGGTCACGGTTATGTCCGTGTTTGCCCCGTTCTTTCTCACAGTAAAAACCTGGTCTGCTGCCACGCTGTTATTATTGAACTTTACATGAAAATTCTTTAACGTCCCTGTCTTTGTTATTAATGTCTCGCAGTTGCCCTCTATTGAGTCGTGAGTTATGTTATGCCCGAAAATCCTAAAGAATCTTGTAGCCGAAGCTATAGAACAGCTTAAGGAAGCATGAAAAACTTGGAAGTTCCCGCCCGTCACTTCTTCCACTTCTTCCCATGCGTTATTTTTTCGTCCATAAAGTTTAGAGTCTGCTGCTGCGTCCGCATAATGTATAGCACCTGAGGCTATATGCGTGTTTGTGTCCGCACTTCCGCCGCCGTTCCATGTTATAACACCGTTGGTTTTAATGTTTCCATTAACCTCAAGTTTCTCGTCTGGTGCTACCGTCCCAATCCCTACATTCCCCGTACTAAAGTTTCCTTGTATTAAAGGGGTAGCGTTTACATTCGCCTGCTGAACTATAAATTGATTTGCTGTTGAGTTATCTTTTCCTGCTTCATAACCAATCGCTACTACATCGTTTGCTGTGTTTCCTCTTGTTGCTTCGTATCCTATTCCTGTTACTCTGTCTCCTGTGTTTGAATGACCTGCAAGATACCCAAATGCTGATTGGTTGGTTCCTGTGTTTGAATGACCTGCAGCATACCCAAATGCTGATTGTTGGGCTCCTGTGTTATCACGACCTGCAAAATACCCAAATGCTTGTTGGTTGGTTCCTGTGTTATCACGACCTGCAAAATACCCAAATGTTGATTGTGCTAAATGAGTCCCCAAGTCAGTCCAGTCATCTGCCCAATCTACATCAACTCCTGGTTCTTTAGTAGTAGTTGTTTTTGCTCTGTAAAACTTAAATGTTCCTGAACCATCGTGAGTTACTAAATCATTTAAAACATATGTTCCTGCTGACCAAGCTGTCCAAGTACTTCCTGCAGCTCTTCCCGCTATAGTATGAAGTCCGCCTACTGGTAAGGACAAGGCGTGTCTTGTTCCTATTTGGTACTGACTATCTGCACTTATTCTTATGTTTCCAGCTACATCTAGTTTTGTAGCTGGTGCTACCGTCCCAATGCCTACTCTATCATTAGTAGCATCTACAAATAAAACATTAGTATCTACAGTTAAATTATTAGCTCCCAGATTAAGGGCCGATGTTGCCCCTGTGTACGGCACATAACCACCAAAAAGATTAGAAAAAGTTATTTTTTTTGTTTCTGATTCTGACGTGTCCACGATTGGCAAAACGTCTACACCGTCCGCGTCTGTTAATGCATTAAGCTCGCTTATCTTCTTGTCAGTCATAGATTATTAAAAATAAAGAGAATTATATATTTTTCTATTCTTGTGTTCCAGTGATTCTTACAACAGCTTTCGGGTCTGTTATCTGGAAAGTTCCCACTTCCACAGCTCTAACAGTTACGCTCTTATATTCATCTTCTTTTGTCACCGTGCTTAAAGGCTGATTAACCTTGTAAGTAGCACACCTTTTCGGGACAACAACAAGAGCCTCAGAGGCTGCTATTGCGTGACTTTCAACAAGCCGAACACCTGCAAGAGTTCCAATCTCCCCATTAAGAGCGACGTCAGTCGCTATTCTTGGAAATTGTGCTCCCTTAGCCACAAGATAATTCATGATGCTTCGTTTGTCTTTAGACGATACGAAGCATATCAGGTTATCAACAGGATATTTATAGTCTTTAATTTTCTCGGCAGCTTCTAGCAGGTTATCAATTATAGCAGCACTGGCAGGATTATCCCACGGATTTGCTACGTCAATAACTAATGTTTGAATCTCGCCATCATTCACAAACGAGCTCCGCATCATTCTGTCAATATTGTAAGCTATACCCTCAGCGATTTTAATCGCTGTTCTTGCCTTAACAGGAATCTCGTCAGTCCTTAAATCTTCCCAAGCGATGTTTTCCTCAAGACCATATTTAATCAGATAAGTGGTTTTTCTTTCCCATTCAGGAGAAGCGTGCGGGAATTCAGCCAATCTCGGAATACCTGAAACATCAATCCCTCTTCCTGCTTCCAAGAATTCCATTTTTTCTCTAAAGAAATGATTAGTCCAGGCTCCTGTAGTGGTTACTGCTACGGCCTGCCTTATAACAAAAGTCTCTGTCACAATTTGCTTAATAGCTTTATCAAAATACTGTGCCCTTAATGTGCCCTGTCCCACTGTTTCAAAAGTCATCTTAACATCCTCACGGCTACTTTACCACCTGAGGCAGTATCCAAAGCATAGCCAACTAATTTAGCAAAGTCTGTCTCTGTTGAAGTTTTAACAAGATTACTACCCTCTGCGGCTGTCTCCACTCTTTCCCCCGCATTGATGGCTCCGCTCGCTGCCATCTCAAAAACGCCATTAGTCCAGACGCTTATCTCTGTTGAGCCGTCATTTGCCACTTTATCCATTGCAGCAACGCCAGCAAATAAATCAGCCGCTCCGTCAGACTGTGCAACAGTTCGTGGATTAGATAATTTAAGAAGAGTACCTTTAGTTATTGCTGGGCCATCATCACAGGTATACCTTAACGGGTTTCCTGTTGAGTTCACTAATTCAATCTTTGAAGCCTCGTTTGCCATAAAAAACTATACACACACCCATTTAAATATTTTTGTGTTATTCGGTTAAACGAATTAATTGCCAGATTTTCAATAAAACCCCTATTGTTGCCAAAATTGAAAGATAGATTAAGTAAATTTCCATCATAGCCATTCCTGATAATAGCCGCATGAATGTTTTGCGAACCTGTCTTTTTTAATTCCTATCACGTGCACAGAGACGCCATTTATCTTTGAATGATGTAGCCCCCTTTTGCTTTCATTTAGGATAATAGATGGTTTAATATTCTTTGCTTCTTCGTAAATTTTGTTAGGAATAGCCCGAGCCCCAAACACCCGCCTCAAAACAGCGAGCTTAAAGCTTCGCTGTTTGTTTGTAATTCCGAGCACCGCCAACACTTCTGGCAAACAGTCCTCAGGGAAAATATATTCATAAGCACCCAAAACGCTCGGTCTTAAAGCTCCCTGAACAAGCGTTATTTCTTCCTTTCCAGTTTTAAGTTTAGTCCTTTTCCATTGCCAAAAATGGTTTTGTGTTATAGCTTCCCAGAGCTTAACCTGCTGCAAAATCCCTCTCGCGTATAAGTATAGGTGCATTTTATTTAAATTGTTCTAATGATTCTTTTACTTCCCTATCCACCTGCTCCTCTAGCTCCTGTTCAGGAGTTTTAGGCGTTTCCTGTGCAGCGACAGCTCGTCCTGACAAAGACATCCTCGCCGCTACTGCTTCCTGCCTTTTAATAAGTTCTTCGCTCCTTTTATTAGCAGCTTCAATCCTCGCAGCAATAGAATCAGCCCGTTGTAATTGGCTTTCTGTCTCTTTGACCTGCACTGGCTCTTTTGGCTGATCTTCTTTTTTGTTTTCTTCATTCTCCATTATGTCTCACTTTTCCCCCTTTCATCTTATAGCATAATTCTCTCATAACTTCTGTGTTTTGATTAAGTGATTGCGTTAGTTTTCTTAATAGAACATGCCTATCAAAAATCAAATAAGCAATAAAAGTCCCTGCGAGTCCGTATTGTGCCAATTCATGCTCTATCATTCCTGACCGCCCTCCAATTCATCAGAGCTCATTAACAGTCCCCTCATTCCTGTCTCAGGGTCAGGCGAAGCCAAAGCAACTTGTGCTTTTGCTGTAATTACATCAAAACCGCCGCCCATTGCATAAAAGTTCTCGTATCTTTGGAGTTCTCTTGTGCCGTCCTGCGATAATGCGAGGTTTAAGTCGCTCTGTGTGTCTATTTTTAGTTGTGAATGTGCCTGTTCTATGTTGTTAAGTTGTTGATTCATAGCTTCAATGTATAGTTCTGCGTTTACTGGGTCAATGTTCATTAAAGAAATTAGTTGATTTAAGTTCGTTATTCCGTCTGTTAGCACTGCCCTTTGTGCTGCTAGATTGTCTCTTTTTTGACTTTTTATATTATTTTGAACACTCGCTAAAACCCCAATAGCCAACCCGCCCACTGCTCCAATGACCGCCCCCCATGGTCCGCCCATTATTCCGCCCGCTGCCGCCCCTTTCTTTACCATGAGCCCAACACCCACGCCCGCCCCCATTGAACGAATTACTGACGGGTCTGTCGCTACGCTCAGACCTAATTGTTTCATATCAACTGGCGTCGGTTGTCCTGCCACGCCCACGCCCGCCGCTGCTTCTGTTGGGCTAACCTGTGCCCCTATTCTTGACGCTGCTTCTGCCATTCTTTGTTGTTCTGCTAATTGTGCTGCATAAGGCTCAAGACCTAATTCTGCCATCTCTCGCTCTGAATGTGAACCTAAAAAACCCCTCTCTGCTGCTGCTCTTTTTGCTGTTAATGCCCTTTTATATTCCTCCTCTGTCACCGCTTGCCCGCCTATCCTGAATTCTGGCTCCCCCGCCGCTGTATAAGTTTTTGTTAATCCGCCCGTTTTCTCAGGGTCAGGCGTGGGCTTAGTTTCTTTTCTTCCCACTTGCTCTGGTGCCAGCCTTAATTCTGGCGGCACTGGCGATGGTTCTTCCCACCACCTCTCTGGGACTTTCTTTTTTGGTGCGAGGTCTATTCTTGTTGCCATTATTCTCTCTCCATGTTAATGCCTGTCTCTTTAGGCTGAAAACCTACTTGTCCAGTGTTCTTAGCCTCTGAGCTTTGCATATCGTCTTTAAGGCTTGGCGGTCTGTTAAACGTTAATTTAATTCCTAACTGGTTCCAGAGGTCTTTTTCTAATAATTTTTGTTCAAACGTGTAGATAGGCTCAAACGTCATATAACCCACTTTAGAGCCTGCTTCTGTATAATCCTGACTTGTCGCTATTACTCTTGGAATACCGACAGCCTGATAAAAGAAATTTTCCAAATATTGTATCCATGTCACAGGGTTTTCTATTGTCATCTGGTCGTTGTTCATTGAAACTGTCCCTCTCGGGATAACAAGAACCTCACCCTTTTGTATTGCCTCTTTATATTCTCTTTTCAGGATTTCTATTTTGGCTTTATCGTCCGAATCTATCTCAATGATTCGGACTGGTATAACGTTTCTATGCAACACTCTCCTATAATCTGTTAATGCTTCATGCCTTGCGTCAATCACCCACTTACAGACATCAATAACGCTCGTCCCGTGAATCTCGTCGCCTATTCTGTCGTTACATAAATGCAGGATGTCCTCTGGCTTAAACTTTTTATTCGGCTCCCCCTTTGTCTTATGCTCATACCTGATTATTACTCCTTTCCTGTTAGTAACAACCCTCATCCTCTCAGGGCTTATCGGTTTTAGATTAATCATTCTGTTTTCACCGAATCCATCCTTTTCTCTGATAATCTCTGCAAAACTATCACCCACTATTTTCTTCATTACAAACAAATTCCATAAAATTGAATTAATGCAATCCTCTCCCCAGCCAGTCAGATAGTCAAGTTTTATTCTTGTCGCTGAATCTGTTTCAAAGCCTTTCCCAACAACCCAAATCCCCAGCGTGTCAATAGCTTTTTTTAGCTCGGGGATGTTCTTATAATAGCCAATGTTTTGTCTTGCGTTCACAAAATCCCAAAACGTCTCATTTTGATAAAAATCTGCGTGGTCTAAACTTGTCAAAGGCACAGCGTCGTCGCTATCTTCAAAGTCTTTAAGCCCTCTATCAAGAACGCTCGTTTTTGTTATATCTAATTCTGCCATTTTATTATAAGTCTATTTTGAAAGGAACGTGAAATATTAATTGAGTTGTGGGGATAGTTTTATTATGCCAAGTAGTGCCTGCGTCAGTATCTAAAGGGTCGTGCCAAACAATACATACTGGGTTGTAGGCATAATTGGGACTATAAACTTGTCTCTCCAAAGTAATTTGAAAATAGTCTCCTATTTTAAAATTGGTTAAAGGTAACTCTACCTCTAACAATTTAACTTGTACATCTGCATCATCACCAAATTTAGTTGTGTAGGCATATTCAGTTGTCCCAATTGTGCTTTCCGTAGCTCCAGAAATCTTTTTAAAAACTGCTCTAACTCTAAAAGTAATCGAACGGGGATTATTTCTCTTAGAGCCCATCGTCAGCTGAACTCTAAAAAGCCCCCCTATTTTAAGAGGAGAGTTAAATTCCGCACTATTAAAATCCAAGTCATCTAAAGAGACATAACCAACGTGGTCTCCGCTATCACTATAAGACGTGTTTGAAATTGTAGGATACATAGGATTTTCTAAAGAGTGGTAAGTTCCTGTCCCTGTCTGTGCTAATCTGTAGCAACTCCCATAATAAATTAAATAAGATACCCCTCTTATCATATCATCAAAATCATAACTCGCAATCGCTCCCTCTCCTGTCCTTATAAAACTTTGTTTCTTCATTTGTGGAGCTATGCCTGTAAATTCTCTCTCTCTTGCCATTATTCCACCTCACCTTTGATAATGAACTGTTTAAATTTGTCGTCTCTTAGAAACGTAATATTATCAACAATCTTAGAGTAATTGATGTCTAACATGACTTGCGACTCAACCCTTGAAGTGAACCCGCTCATGTCATGATTAATAACAGAAATCGCCGCATGGCTTGAGGCTGTATCTTTTAATAATTCCTTACCTATTTCTGAAATTCCGCCATAATTCGTAACAAAATCATACCGTCCTGCTACTGAAATAAAGCCCTCTGCCTGATTAATTAGTTCTGTGTATTGGTCGGCTGTCAGTTCTTTTGCGTTCTCTCCTGCTTTCAGCTTGACAGCTCCGCTTGTGCATAGTGTTTCTGTCATATCAGATTGAGCTAATCCAAATATTTAAAGATTTGTATTTAATAGCCCACGCACACCTTATCAAGCTTTCTGCTATGTGTGTGTAATTTCCGAATATCTTTAAATAAGTTCTTCCCCTTGTGTCCTTTGTATAATCAAATTGCACAGATTTAAGGCTTTGGAAAATCTCTGGGTCATCTAATAACTCAATCTTTCCTGTCTCCATTAGTCTTAGTAGGTTGTTGTATAAATCCTCTTTTAGTATTCTTGTTGTTTTTTTGCCCTCATTGTCCAAAACACGCTCTGAGTTGTCAAGCGGAACAATCTTTCTTTTCGTGTTATCATTGTCAAGCAAATGGTCGTAAACACCCACACCAATCCCGCCCGTGTCAAGAAAAATCTTCTTAAAATCATAGAGATTGTTTAGTTGTATTATGTGATTAGTTGATTCATTTAGCCTTGTTCGTCTTGTTATCTGCTGTTCCACTTGAATAATACTGTCCCTGTCAAGATTAGCAATAGCAAACGTAGACTCATCATCGCCCATTCTTGCCAAATCCACGCCCAAATAATAAGCATTATTGCCCCCTTTTGCTATTGTTTCTGGTCTTTTTCTTCTCATAACGCTTTTAATCAGGTTGTCGGGGAAGAATTGCATTAACTCGTCCACAAACTCGCCCATATATTCTTGTTGGTATTGGCGTTTTGTCATTCGTTGGCGTTCTGCTGCAAGAAAATCTTTATCAATCCTTGGGCAGTCTTCGCTTGAAACATGAAAAGTGGTGAAAGTTGGGTCATTAAAAGATTGGGCGAAATATCCCTCACGCCCGAACGGCGTGGATAGTAAAACTATCCTCGCACCCTCCTTAATCCTTGTTGATAAGCTAGGAGTAACAGCATGAAAAACATCGTCAGGAATGAAAGCCGCCTCATCAGCAATTAATAAGTCAATAGTGAAACCCCTAATCCCGTAACCTGTTAAACCTGTAGGCAAACAATGGATAACTGAGCCGTTTTTTAACTGAATCTTGCTCTTGGTGGGTCTGTCTTTGCCCTGTTTTATTAGCTTTGGATAAGCCTGCTCCATATAATAAAGCACTTTCTCAAACAACAAATAAGCCTGACGCTCAACAGCAGCAATTATCATTATCAGTTTTTTATCATTATTCGCTGCATAATCGCCAGCTAAAATAGAAATTGTTAAACTTTTTCCCACTTGACGACCACTCCTTAAAGCAATGTTGCCATCTGTCTCAAGAACTTTCTTCTGCCAGTCATCAAGAGTGGTTTTGTTCATTCTTTTTCCCTATGACAGGAGGGGCAAAGCGTTTCTAAATGCTCTGAGTCACAAAGGAGCTGGTCTTTGATAACCTGAAAAATTAAGTCCCAATTTAATACGCCTTTTTTATGGTGCACTTCAATCTTTTGCTCCCTGCCCTTAGCGGAACTCATTTTGACACCACAATCCTCGCAACAATAATAAGAACGTTTTAATGCCTCACTACGCTCAACACTTTTAAGCCAAAGCATTCTTAATGCACTTCGTATCTTGTGGTCAGGGGTTCTTGCCATTTTCTTCAAAGATGAGGAAAGAGGG
>PXDL01000071.1 GCA_003566395.1 Balneolia bacterium
TCATAGGGTTCGGTGTATGCGTAAGCGTGGCCAGCCCGGCCTGATGCAAGGCAGCGATGAGCATACCGCAGGCAATGCCCCCCGATTCGTTCACATAATAATTTTTGCGCCGCAGGCCGTCCACGACCCGGAAATTCTCCTTAAAAACCACAATGATACAGGGGGCCGTGCTAAGGTGAGGTTTCTCACAGTCCGTTTCCAGGGGGGAAATGGCGTCTTTCATCTCTTCAGAAAAGCGCTGTTCATAATTTTGCTTCTCCTCCTGTTCAACCGCTTCCCGGATGCGCTGTTTCATTTCGGGGTCTTTTACCACGCAGAAATGCCAGGGTTGTTTATTGGCACCCGAAGGTGCACTTCCTGCGGTTCTGATAGCATTGGAAATGACTTCATCCGGAAAAGGTGTGTCTGAAAAATCCCTGACACTCCGGCGGGTGCGCATGCTTTGAAAAAAATCAGCAGAACGCGTGAGCATTTCATCTTGACTACGGTAAGTAAACCGAAGCGGAATATGTATGGATGAATCTGACATAAAGGCTAACCGAAGAATTTTACCGGCTCGAATTCAGCGTATGATTGTATGGTAACACCGCAATATAGGAAGTCCTGTTTCGCTTTTCACATCACCCGAAAAAGCTGCAATAAAAAAGTAAGTATCTATAAAAATTGATCCATCTCAGGTTCTTTCGGGGAGGCCAGCCCGGCGAGCATCGTTCTGCACTTTTCCGTTGTCTTCTGCAATTCCAGGGTGATGGATTTTTTATCCTGGTCCGGGGCGGCGTGAACCGGCTTGCCTAAATATATAAAAAGTGATGGTTTGGGATGATGCATGGCATGGATATGCTGTACAAGCGGCACCAAATCCACATGGGGTTTCAGTTTTGGAACCATCCACCCGATACCTGTCTCAAAATGCATTGAGTCAAGGGCGGGATGGGTAATTTTTCCTTCGGGGTAAAAAAACAGCGAACGTCCCGGTTTTTCGTTCAGCCAGTTTACCCCGTGCACCAGAGATGTCACTGCCGAGCGATGATCGGTCCGGTCGATTGAAAAACAGCCGATTCTCCTGAAAAACGGAAACCGCTTGACCTGCTCCCACTCCATCACCGCACGCGGATGCTGTTTCAGTACTTTTTGGTTGAGCAGCAGGGGGGTGAGCGCATCCCACCAGGCATTATGATTTCCGAAATAGAGGGTACTTCTGTCTGGTGAAGGAGTGCCGTACTCGTTTTTTAGCCAGACATTCCTGAAAGAGCGCCCCGCCAGAAATCGGGAAACACCATAAAAAAAGGAAGAAACAAATCGGTTATCTTTCGCATCAATAAAAGGACGCTCTTCTGGCATACACAGAGTTCAATGGTGATAGGAAAACAATTAACCGGTAAAAATACTTGATTTGATCGTCAGTAACGACTCCCGATAAAACAAAGAGAGATGTTGAGATTGACAAATGAAACATTATCCGTTACCATTTCACTCCCTGACAGAAGACTTATCTGAACCCGACCCGATTCTTCATGACTGACACGTACGAACAGCTTCAGCAGTATGCCAAAGACCATACGAGTCGGGAAAGCGAGTCGCTTCAATTCATTGTGAAGGCTACTGCCGAAGAGCTTCAGTACGACGACATGCTCTCGGGGCGTCAGGTGGCGGGCTTGCTCAGGCTGCTGATTCAAACCGGAAATCTTAAGCAAATACTGGAAGTAGGCATGTTTACGGGCTATGCCACGCTTTCGATGGCCGAAGTTTTGCCGGAAGGAGGGCGCATCACCACGCTTGAAATGAACACGCTGTATAAATCGGTGGCCGAGCGCGCCTTTTCCAAATCCGGGCTTGCAGACCGTATAGAGATTATTTTCGGAAATGCACGGGAAACATGCGTCAGTCTTGAGGGCGGCTTGGATCTGATTTTCCTGGATGCCGACAAACAGTATTATCCCGAATATTATAAAATTCTGAAACCCAAACTCACCTCAGGCGGACTTTTCGTGATTGATAATGTGTTCTGGCATGGCGGCGTTCTCGAACCTTCAGACCGCAAAAGCCGCGCCATTGATGAGCTGAACAACATGATTGCAAAAGATGATGAGATGGAAACGGTGATGCTGGATATCCGCGACGGAATTACGATTAGCCGGAAAAAGCCTGCTAAACCGATCAGTGATTAAGTGCTATCTTAGGCCATGGCATCAACCCAGATTACAGAACAGAAGAAGGAAGAAATTCGCGATACGGCCGATATCGTGGACGTGATTTCGGACTATGTAAAACTTAAAAAATCGGGAAGTCAGTTCACCGGCTTATGCCCGTTTCATAATGAAAAAACGCCTTCCTTTTACGTAACGCCCCGGCTGGGCATCTATAAATGTTTCGGATGCGGCGAGGGGGGAGATGTCTTCAACTTTATCATGAAAACCGAGGGTGTGGGTTTTGTGGAAGCCATGCGCACGCTGGCCGAACGATATAATATTGAGCTTCCGCAACAGCAGGATGAAAGCTTTGATGAACGCACCCAGCTTACCGAGGGTATCTATCATGCGCTTCGGTTTGCCGGCGTCTATTACTTTCAGCAGCTAACCGGCGAAGACGATGCGGCCGAAGCAAGAAACTACCTCCAAAAACGCGGACTGAACGCGCAAACCATAAAAAAATGGGGACTCGGGTTTGCCGGTGATGCTTTCGATTCATTCTATAAACACGCAATAGAAAGCGGCATCAACGAAACCTATTTAAGCGAAGCCGGTCTTATCAAATACAGTGAGAGAAATCAAAAGCCGTACGACACGTTCCGGGGACGGCTGATGTTCCCGATTTTTACGCCTTCATCCAAGGTAATCGGCTTCGGCGGACGAATTCTCGGTGACCGGAAAGGCCCCAAATACCTTAACTCACCCCAGACAAAGGTCTATAACAAGAGTGAGGTTATCTATGGAATTCACATGGCCCGGAATGAAATCCGAAAAGCAGACCAGGCCATTTTGGTAGAAGGCTATATGGATGTGCTCTCGCTATGGCAGCACGGCATCAAGAACGTGATTGCAACAAGCGGCACTTCGGTAACCCAAGAGCAGATGCGCCGAATCCGTAATTACTCAAAAAATCTGCTGATGGTCTATGACGCCGATAGCGCGGGCCAGTCGGCCATGCTGCGCGGTCTGGACGTGGCACTTCAGGAAGATCTTTTCGTTCGGTTAATGCACCTGCCCGACGGGGAAGATCCCGACTCTTTTGTGCAGCAGTTCGGCGCTGAATCTTTCCATGAGTATTCGGCCAAAGAGGCTAAAGATTTTGTCAGCTTTCAGGTTGATCAGGCCGAGCGCATGAATGAGTGGGAAGATCCGCTGCGCAGGAGGGAGCTTGTTACCGGAATGCTTTCATCAATGGCTAAAATCGGGGATGAAGGCATGCTGGATACTATGGTGAGGCATCTGCGAAAACTCTCCGGAATCGGTGAACAAGCGCTGCGGGGTGAGCTAAGCAAACTTCGCAATGAGGTAATCGAGCAAAACCGCCGTGCCCGCGACCGTGAAATGCGTCAGCGGAATATCCCGGACGAATCAGAACAACCTCAGAGCTTTTCTGTTCCCTCGGAAGAAAATATCCGCCGAAACAAGCAGACGGCCGTCCGAAAACCCTCCTATAAACGTCCGGGAGCAGAAAAAGAGCTGATTCGCCTGATGATACGGGAAGGAGAGGAAATGATCTATTTCGTGGGATATTATATTTCCGCGAAACATTTTGAGGATGAAGAGCTACGTATGTTTTTTGAAGATATTACCCGGCGTTATGAGAAGGAAAAGGACATTTCTATTGAAATTTATACGGCTAAAGATCCACCCTTTCCGGAACTGGTGAGTGAAGTTTTCATGCAGCAGCACACAGTTTCGGAGCGGAAAAACATCAAAGGTACGGAGGGGCCGATGCGTCATTCCGATCCTTATGCGGCCGCCCGGGGCGCAATGAAGGTGCTGTACATGAATTTTCTCGAGAATCAACGGGAAACCATCAATCATGAGCTTAGCACCGCTGATGAGACCCGGCGGGCCCAACTGTATGAGCAGCTCACCGAAAACCGGCAAATGCGGCTAAAAGCAGAACGCGTTTCGTCGGAAGTACTTTTTCCCTTACCGGAAGAACTCGACGAGGACGCTGCATCTTAGCGGGTTTAGCTTGGCTCGTCAGGCAGCTGAAAGACAGGCAGTCGTAACCCTTTGAAGATGGCGGCCAAACGCAATCCGGCGATCAGTATCATTCCGGAAAAAGCGGCAATTGAAGCGTTGAAACCGGCCGAAAGCAGGCCTATATACAGCAAAATTCCAGATATGGCGGCGGTAGCGTAAAAGTCGCGGCGCAGAATTAATGGAATTTCATTGGTAAGCACATCTCTGATAATGCCCCCTGCGACGCCGGTCATGGTGCCGAGTATTACTACAATTATCCATTCCGAGCCGGCCTGTTCAGCAATGCGAGCGCCGATAATGGCAAACAGGGCCAGTCCGAACGCATCGGCTACCAAGAGAGATTTCAGCGGGGGTTTGTTATATCTGGAATAAAACAGGGTGAAAAGGGTGGCCGCGAAAATGACGTACAGATACTCCGGATTATCAATCCAGAATACCGGCTGACGGCCGAGCAGCATATCCCGAATAGTTCCGCCTCCGACAGCCGTTACCACGGCTATGACAAAAACGCCCAGCCAGTCCAGACTTTTGCGACCCGCAGCCAGAGCACCACTGATTGCAAAAACGGCCACGCCCAGAAGATCACCGATATACAGAAAGGACTGAAGTGAAAAATTCATAATCAAAAAGGTACGCGTATAATTTCCAGAATACGGTTGCGCTTAAACGTATCCCGGCGGATTTCATCGTGTAGCTTTACTTCACTGGGCCAGCCATGACGGGCACTGATGACATACAGCTGCGTTTCACTCAGGCTGATGGCATCCCGCTGATCCTGTTCGCTCATCTCCACATTATTGCTGATCGTGAGCAGACGTTGCTCTTCATCATACCCTTCCACAAACAGTCTGCCGACGGAGGTTATCGGTTCACCCCAGGGATTTTCCTGCCAGGTATCGTAGCGGTATTCATCATCCACATAAACCTGAACTCCGTGCAGTCCGAACATGAATTTCATGTCACGCAGCAGAAGTGATTCAAACAAAGACTCATCATTTATATAAGATTGAAGCTGCTCCCTGAACTCTGAGCTTCCATCCCAGTAATTGAGTCTGTCGAGCTCTTCAACGGCATGGATGAAGTATCCGTGCAGCTCATCCATATTCGAACTGTGATCAAATCCGCCGAACTGGTCGGTGTGGATGACGATGCCGTCGGAAAGATGCCCGTACATGTGGCTGTCCAGTTCGGGATCGTCGAAGAGGGGGGCATTGGTTTCCAAAATCTGCCAGATAAGCACGTAGCTGTCGCCGGGTCTCCGGGCCGCAACATCAATATGTACGAGCGTGCTAAGTTCACGCTCTTCTATCAGTTGATCGTTATTGTAGATGCGGGTCGTTTCGTTCAGCTCGTATCGGGCCATTTCACCCGAGCGCCATAAACCGCGCACAATCACGCTCTCGGGCAGGGCATCATCCTGCTGCGCCGATAGATTTGAGACCGGCAATAAAATCGGCCAGATAAAAATCAGGCTGAACACTAAACGACAGATTCTATACAATGAGGCGTTCCAAACGACAAAAATGCTGGAATAATTAAGTTGAATGGTGGTTTTCACAAGTTTCCGGCTGAGGTATTATGTATATGCAGGAGACGAGCCGGGTGGGCAATTTAATCAAAATTTGCTTATTTTATTAAGCTGTACCTAAAACGTGGAATTTCTGATTTATTTATGCCCCGCTGGAAACTTTTTACTGAATTCAAATTCGATTCTGCTCATTTCATTGAAGGATATGACGGAAAGTGCGGCCGTATGCACGGGCATTCCTATAAGGTTCGTATATCGGCCGAATCCGAAAAACTGAATCCCTCCGCCTATCTCAAAACACCTGATATGGTGTGTGATTTTAAAGAACTTAAGTGGGCGGCGTCCGATTCTGAGAAAGGGGGGCTTGATCATGCCTTCCTCAACGAAGTGCTTCCGGTTGTTACCACGGCCGAGCGCATTGCCGAGTACTTGTATCATGAAACAATGAAGCGAATCCCCGACGGCATAAAACTTGTCGTAACCGTATGGGAAACAGATACCTGCTGGGTAGAATACACCGAATAACAACTATGTTTAAAACCGACTCCGAACAACATCTGCTGGATACCACCGATTCGGTTTCTTACCCCGTGATGGAGCATTTTCTCACAATACAGGGTGAAGGCGTCCATACGGGTCGTGCTGCCTATTTTATTCGTACGGCCGGGTGCGACGTGAAGTGCTGGTGGTGCGATGTGAAAGACAGCTGGGATGCCGATAAACATCCGCGAATGAAAACCGGAGAATTGGCGAATTCCGCCAAACAGAGCGGCGCGCATATTGCAGTGATAACAGGAGGGGAACCTCTTCTTCATGATCTCGGACCGCTTTCTATCAGCTTGAGAAAGCGAGGCTTACAGGTGCATATTGAAACAAGCGGATCTTCGCCTCTGAGCGGGCATCTGGACTGGATTACGCTCTCTCCAAAACGTTTTAAGGAGCCGCTGGATGAAAACTTTCCCTATGTGGATGAACTTAAAGTGGTTGTCCTCACCAATAAAGACCTGGAATGGGCCGAAAAAAACGCTGTGAAATGTCCCGAAGGAACCCGGTTGTTGCTTCAGCCTGAGTGGGACACCCCGAAATCCATCCCGCTGATTACCGAATATGTTAAGCGCAATCCACAGTGGGGAATCAGTTTGCAAACACATAAATTTCTGAATATTCCCTGATGATCGACCCCGGACATGCAATCGTAATTACCGGGGCGAGTCAGGGTATCGGACGTTATGCCGCCGTTGAGTTTGCACGGTTAAAACCTCATCCGCTTATTCTCATTGCAAGAAACCGGCAGGGGCTTGATGAAACCGCTCGCCTGTGCCGTGAAGCCGGTTCCGAAGAAGTACATATCATCCCTTGTGATCTCAGCAGCATTTCATCGGTACAAAGGCTTACGGAACAAGAAGGCTTCAACCGGATTGCCGTGTTATTTAATAATGCGGGATACTTTCTTCAAAAACCGGTATTGGAATCAGATGCACAAGACTATTTCTCGCAGATTGAGTCTAACACATTGAGCGCCATAAATATTACAAGGGCTTTACTTCCTCAGCTTGAACGCATGCCTGAGTCCCGGATTATCTTCACAAACTCGGTAACGGTGCAGCGGGGACAGGCGCGATGCGGCGCCTACAGTGTATCGAAGCAGGCGCTGAACGGATATATCGAGAGTCTCAGGGAAGCCCTTTACGACTCCTCCATTGCGGTAACTTCCCTGACTTTAGGCCAGACCTGGTCTACCTCGTGGAAAGGGTCTGGCGTTGATCCCAAACGACTTGCAGACCCTGCCGATATCGGAAAAATGCTGGCCTTTCTTTGTGATGTATCCAAGCAAAGCTGTGTGGAAGAAATCGTAATTCGCCCTCAGAAAGGAGATTTGTAGGGTTTTAATGTCCTGCAGCAAATCAAATTATTCAGCTTGACCGTGATGTGATATCTATTTATACTATGGTGTTAGTATTAACAATTTAGTATTTATATGATAATCCTTTTTCTGTTGCTGTTTCTGAGTCAGACTATTTCAGGTACTGACCGTATTAGTCAACTGATAGCGAAAAACGAGCTGGATGAAGCCGCTGAACTACTGGAAGAAAAAGTATCCGGCGATTCCAAGACCGAAGATTTGCTGTTGTTGATGCATGTGTATCATCAGTTAATGAACCCCGGGGCCGTACAACAGCTATGGAATGAACATCAAACAGGGTTGGAATCGGAGGGAAGAGCGCTCTACTACACCGGTATCGCTGCCTATCGTACCGGAAACTCATCGGTTGCCGTTGATCTTCTAAAAAGAGCTAAATCCGGTGTTAGTCAGCAAATACCTGCGTTAATTGCATTGGCACGCATTTATGAAGAGAATCGAAATGCGCAAGAGGCATTACTGACATATCGGGAGTTGGTGCGGCTTCAGCCCGATAACATGCAGTTCCAAATTATGGAGGGTAAATTTCTCATGCGGACCGATGCATATGAAGAAGCTATCGTAGTGCTAAGTAAAGTACTACGCAAAGCCCCTCAAAACGCAAATGCCCTTTATTTACTGGCACAAAGCCTGATGGCCACGGAACAGTACAATGAAGCCCTCAAAATTGCGGAGCAGGGGCTTGAACATTTTCCCGAACACACACCAATACTCAATGTAGCAGCGAGAATTCATTATAGGTTAAAACAATATGGGAAGGCGCTGCAGTTATGGGAAAAGATATATTCCACGGGGAACGGTAACGTTATAACTTACAGAAACATAGCGCTGAGTTATTATGCAATAAACCAAAACGATAAAGCGCTCGAATGGTTCATAAAAGTACTGGATGAAGACCCAATGGATATGAATGCGCTGTTTTATGCTGCGGTCATTTACCGGGATAAAGAAGATTTCATAAGAGCAGAGCAGCTGCTCGATCTTTTGATTGAGACACAGTCGGATGACTTTTTTAGAGATTCGCTCATTCAGCGAGCCATAACACGGGAAAAGATGGAAAGATACACCGACAGTATAAAAGATTACCGTCTTGCCGGAAAGCTTCAGCCGGACTACGCCGTAAGCTGGTACTTCAAAGCTGTGGTATATGACCACCGGTTGAACAATCCTGCTGCCGCCAAAGAGAAGTACACTACGTTTCTTGAGCACCCCGACATCGATCAGAATCTCCGGGATTATGCGCGTTCTCGGGTAAGAGTGTTAACCGAAGAGATGTTTTTCCGGGGAGAAGGAAGCGAATGAATTTGCAGGCTATGGCCAAATCTAAGTTCGATTAATAATATCCTATTCCGCGGAAGGTGTTTTCAAATGGCTGCGATCAATCCGGCCTTGAAATAAATGGGACAGGTCGTTCCGCTCCCAATGGTGAATGGTGAATTTTGGATTGTGAATGGTTGTCCGGGGAAAACTGAATATTTCTGTATTTGATACCTGCATGAAATAATCCGGCCTTGTGAAAAAATGGCGTTAAGAACAACGTGGAGTGGAGCGTTAAAAAAGAAACCTCTCCGCCGAGTAGTTCTCGGAATTGCCCGGAGGGATGGGGAGCTTTGGTTTCTTTTAGCGGAACGTAACGGGGTTTAGCCATTTTTTCCAGCCGGCGGTTTTTGGTTACCTTTTGTCCGCACAAAAGGTAAAGAATGCTTTTTTCGAGATCGGAGCTACAAGATTGCTGACAACCAATGGGGTTCGATTTAGTCTACTCAAAAAGCAGCGGCACATCATGCCTATTATCTGCTTTCTATGAATCCGTTGGAATTAACCGGACACTAGTGTATTCAAAACCAGCATTCAGGCCGTCATCGGATTTAGTGCAGTACTGGCTGAGGTTAAAAAATGAAATTCTATCGAATTCCTTGAGTTAAAAACTGCACAGGCTCTTGAGAATATTCAGCAGTTGTCCTATCAGAAAAATTATGATTTTGAGATATATACCTCAACTAATTTGGATGTTTCTCTTGTTATATCCCCAAATTCCGAGTTCTTGAGGAAAGATAATATACTGGTGGATGCTGAATTATATTTCTATGGTACATTAATCAATGCCGGCGGAAAGAATAAAGCTAATATTCACATTGATACTGATGAGTTTGGTTCCCTGACATTTGAGACCGATAAGGATTTTATCAGGGATCGGGAAGAAAACTTTTTGTATAAGAAATTTGGGGTAAGAGCAATTGGCAAGCAAAATCCTGAGACAGGTGAATTTGATAGAGGCTCACTGTCACTTTTGGAACTCATTGACTATTCACCAGTATTTGACAAATCTTATCTTGACACCCTTATTCAAAAAGCAAAGAATAGCTGGATGGGTGTCGATCCGGACAGATGGCTAAGTGAACTGAGAGGAGAATATGAAGCATAGTGTATTACTTGATACCAGTTTTTTTATCAGGCTATTGAATGACGATGATCCGCTTCACGAGAATGCTTTAAATTACTTCAGGTATTACCTGAAAAACAAGGTACTAACCCGTATATCTACAATATCGATTGCTGAATATTGTGTTAAAGGAAACATCAAAGAATTGCCATTGGGGAATTTGCAAATCGTACCCTTCAATGTGGTCCATGCGAAGCGGGCAGGTGAGTTCGCTGAAATTATTTTCACAGAGAAAAACATAACCGGGGCTGAATTAAGTCCGAGGGCTATTATTCCGAATGATTCCAAGCTTTTTGCTCAAGCCGATTGCGAAGTGTCCACTTCATGGTTTGTGACATCGGATATCAGGTCGAAAAAAACCATTTCTCTTTTGGAACACAAAGCAAGACCTCAATTTCAACTAATCGATATTTCAACGCCTTACAATGAGGCGTATGGTATTTTCGATTTTCAATAGTGTTGTGTACGGTCGTTCGAATTGATAAAAAGTGATTTAAAGTCAGCTATAATTGGAAAATTCCTCCGTGTCTCATTCTTCATACAAAGAAAGCCACCGATCTCATGCTGAAGACGGTGGCTTTCTTGCTAAGAGTTCGAGCGCTACTTCAAAAACCGATCCAGCCAGCCGTAGAATTCACGATGCCAGAGCAGGCTGTTTTGGGGGCTCAGAATCCAGTGGTTTTCGTGTGGAAAAAGAAGCAGCCTGCTTTCGATTCCCATAGCCTGTGCCACGGTAAAGGCCTGCATGCTTTCACTCACCGGAACGCGGTAGTCGCGCTCGCCATGGATGATGAGCATGGGCGTATCCCAATTTTGAACATACAGGTGAGGAGAGTGCTGCTCGTAGCTGACCGGCCTTGGTTCATCCCAGTATGCGCCGTCCAGATCAAAATGGACAAA
>PXDL01000367.1 GCA_003566395.1 Balneolia bacterium
GCACAGCGGCATATTCGACGTGGCGTTTTTATATGATAAAGACGCTAACGAAACCGGAGAGTTTGTGCTTAACCCCTGGTTTGATATTTCCGGGGGCGATTTTAACGGTGTGCTTGCGCCGTTCCAGGGAATGCTGGTGCGGGTTAAATCCGATGCCGTAGATCCCGGCATAACCTTCAGTGAGGCCTACGAGCATACCGGTGAGGGGCTATTAGACGAAGGCGGTTCGCAGCAGGATGTACCCTGGCTGTCGCTGGCGGTAAGCGGCTCCGGACTGCAACAGTCCGCTGTACTTACCTTGGTGCCGGAAGCCGGTGAGTATATCGTGGAGCGCCCACAGCCGCTGAGTGCTACAACCATCAGCTTTGGTATATCAGCTGAAGAGGCAAACCTGCCGGCGGCGTTGCAAAATCTGGATCTCGCCCTGGGTGAGACGCGCAGCATTCCGCTGAGCTTTGCCTCCACAGCAAACGGCTCTTTCACCCTGAGCGCAGCAGGTTTTGATTCCTGGTCGCAGCCGGTTCAGCTGATCCTTATGGATCATAATACCGGCGAGCAGTTTGAATTGAGTGAGCAGGCCTCCTATACCTTCAGCAACAGCAACGCGTCTCGTCCGGCGCCGGAGCTAAACGAGCTTACGGCCGAACAGCAGCTTGCCCATCCGGAGCTATTAAGCCTGGAGACCGAAGAGCGTTTTGAGCTGCTCATCACCCTGGGTGAACCAACCGGCATTCCGGGACAAGATCTGCCCGCAGCCTTCGCTCTGGACCAGAACTACCCGAATCCGTTCAACCCGACCACCCAAATCAACTACGCCTTACCCGAGGCGACCGATGTACGACTGGAGGTCTTCAATCTGCTGGGTCAGCGGGTGGCCATGCTGCACAACGGTCCGCAAACGGCCGGACATCACACGATAAACTTCGATGCCTCACGCCTGTCCAGCGGGATGTACATCTACCGCATTCAGGCAGGCAGCTTCACACAGACCCGGAAGATGACGCTGGTCAAATAACCATTTTTTTTCAAATCAAACAGGAGTACCTAAACATGGAAAAACAACAATATATAAAGCCGGTAATCGACAAGGTTACCATCGACAACGAGATCTCGGTTGTGCTGATGTCGCAGCCGGGGCCGGAAACCATCGGCGGCGGGCTTGATCTTCCGGATAACCCGGAAATGATGTAGCAAAAAATAACGGACACACGATGGGAAAGCACCGGGGCATACACGCTTCGGTGCTTTTTTTTGTGGAAGGGAGGGGAATTCAGAATGTTAAAATTCAGAATGGAGAATGGGATGGATAGCATTTCCACCCCGTTTTCCTTCACCGACTTTTCGACCACGCGCCGCCCCGGAAGTGAGTGTTGAGCATGGAAGGTGCCCCGGCGCAGACTGAGGAGTTTGGCCTGTGTTATAGACTCCGGATTTTTTTTGTTTGCAGATTAGCATGAATTCCCTAACATTGCGCTGGGGTTTAAGAATGCTAACTAATTATGAAAATGCACTTATGGGATCAAAGTCTATGATTAATGCACGGCTGAGCCTGATGATGTTCCTTCAGTTTTTTATCTGGGGCGGGTTTTTTGTTACAATGGGCAGTTATCTTCTTGAAGTTTTTCAGGGCGAAACCGGGCTCAACACGATTATCGGGCAGTCTTATGCCACGCACAATTGGGCAGGGTTGCTCGCACCTCTTTTCGTCGGGTTGATCGCCGACCGCTACTTTAACGCCGAGCGCGTGAACGCTTTTTGCCATATCGTCGGAGCGGCGCTGCTTTGGTATGCAGCCACCCTTACCGAACCGGGCACGTTTATCTGGGTGATGTTTGCCTATTTCATGCTCTATATGCCGACGCTTGCCCTGGTAAACGCCATTGCCTTTGCCAATATCGAAGATCGCGACAAAGAGTTTCCGAAAATCAGGGTGTGGGGTACCATCGGCTGGATTGTGGCCGGATTTATTGTGGCTCAAACCGTGCTGGGCTGGGTGAATGTTCCGCTCTTGTACAATCTCACCGGAGTGGAAAATGTGCAGATTACCAATATCCCGCTGAAAATGTGTGCTATCGTATCGCTGATTTACGGCGTGTACAGCATCACCCTTCCGGCCGCTCCCCCTCAGGCGAAAGGCGAAAAATTCAGCATCGGCAAAGCCCTCGGATTAGACGCCATCAAACTGATGGGCGAACGTAATTTCGGCGTATTCGCATTTTGCAGCTTCCTCATAAGTATTCCGCTGGCGTTTTACTATGCCCGTACCAACGACTTTGTTGCCGCCATGGCTTTCGGTGAGCAATCGGCCTCTTTCATGGCCATCGGACAGATAAGTGAAGTGTTGTTCATGCTTCTGGTTCCCTTTTTCCTGATTCGTCTCGGCGTAAAATGGATGCTGCTTGTAGGGATGCTCGCCTGGACCCTCCGATATCTTGTTTTTGCCACATTCCCGGAATCGGCGGCATTTCTGATTTTCGGGATTGCGCTTCACGGGGTCTGTTATGATTTCTTTTTTGTAACCGGTCAGCTGTATGTGGATCGAAAGGCGCCTAAACCTATACGAGCCAGTGCTCAGGGACTTTTTGCACTGCTCACATACGGTGCAGGGATGCTCATCGGTAACTACATTCTCGGATGGTGGGGCGACAGCATCAACCTCGACGGAGCGACGTTTGCAGGATGGTCGGAAGGAGCCTTTATTTTCTGGATTCTCCCGGCTATGATAGCCCTGGCTGTAGCCGTATTGTTCTTCTTCACGTTTTGGGAGAAAAGGCAGGTGACGGAGGATATAGCCGATCAAGCCGGATAAGTCAGGTTGAAAAATCCCGAAATTCGTGTTTACCAGCTCGCCGTAGCGATCATACTCATGCTGTGGGTCGCGGCTATGTTTCGGCTTGACTGGTGGGGGATGTTTGCCGAAACCTGGCCTTTATCCCTCACCATGGTCCTGGGTTCCTTCATTGCGGGAGCTACGGCCGAAGGCGGAGGGGCGGTTGCGTTTCCGGTATTTACGAAGGCGTTCGGCATAGCACCTCACGATGCCAAGGTCTTCGCCTTCATGATACAGTCGTTCGGGATGACGATGGCCGGACTGCTGATTTACCTTAGAAAAATACCTGTGCTTTGGCATGTGGTCGGGTTGGCGCTTTCAGGTGGGGTGGCGGGGCTTGTTGCCGGGGATTTGCTCATCAGCCTCCCTGATCCGTACCCCAAGCTTTTTTTCTCTTTGGTAGCTGCGGTTTTCGGAGCTTTTCTGATTTACAACCGCTGGGTTCTTAAAGCCGCTCCTGCCGAACAGCTGCCGGTGCAAAATCTGTTCCGGAGATTGCTTTTTGTGATAACCGGGTTCCTCGGAGGCCTGATTTCCTCGGTCATCGGGGTGGGCATAGACATGACGCTTTTTATCGTTCTTACCCTGCTTTTCGGGGTGAATGAAAAGGTGAGCACGCCCACAACCGTGGTACTGATGGGACTGCTTTCAGTGGCCGGGTTTTTCTGGTACGGCGCGGTACAGCAAGCAATTAATCCCGAGGTGTGGCAATACTGGATGAGCTGCGTGCCCATCGTAATTTTCGGAGCACCGCTGGGCGCCTGGGTATGCAGCCGTATAACAAGGGATCATTTGCTGTACCTGCTGCTACTGCTCATTACGGTCGATTTAGCCAGTACGATATGGATTATCCCGATGACACCCGAACGGCTTCTTTTTCTCGGAGTATCCGGGGCACTGGCATCAATTCTGTTCTTCACCCTGATGAGATTACGGAAACGAATTGATTCTCCGTTTGTCTATCACAAATGATTTCATACTTTTAGAAGGCTTTGTAAAACCGGCATCACAACCAACATCATATACTTTCACCCTGAAACTTTATAGCTATGAATTCGACACGCAGATCTTTTCTAAAAAAATCCGGAATGCTTTCGGCCGCACTTCTTGCAGTACCTTCGCTTGGTATTCCGGGCCTTGGCTGCTCCAGAAACAGGGATGATCAAAGTCCGGATCCGGAAACCGAAACTCTTCCTTTCGGTATTCAGCTCTGGACCCTCAGGGATGTTTTTCCTGAAAATCCGCGGGGTGTTCTCGAACAACTGGCTTCTTTCGGATATCGGCAGATAGAGCTCTTTGAAGGGCCGCAGGGCATGTTCTGGGGATACAGCCCAACGGAAATGAAGCAAATAATTGATGACCTCGGAATGGAACTTGTAGCATCACACTGTAATATTCAGGAAGGTTTTGAGCGCAAAGCGGATCAGGCGGCCGAAGCCGGGTTGAAGTATTTGATTTGTCCGTGGATCGGCGGACAGGATACGCTGGATGACTACCGCCGGTTTGCGGATATGTTCAACGAAAGCGGTCGTATCTGTCGCGAGCGTGGATTTCGCTTCGCTTATCATAACCATGAGTACACGTTTCAGAAGCTGGACGGGGTATATCCCCAGGATTTGCTGATGCAGGAAACCGACCCCGAACTGGTGGAGTACGAGCTGGATATGTACTGGGTTGCCGCGGCTGGGGAAGACAACAAAGAGTGGATTGAAAAATATCCCGGACGTTTTACACTCTCTCACGTGAAGGATCGTGCCGACGTGCCGGCCGATCAAATGCGCGCCTCAACAACGCTTGGCACCGGTGTAATCAACTATCCCGAGATTCTGAAAAAAGCCCGTGAAAACGGAATGAACTACTTCTTTGTGGAGCAGGAAGAGTACGAAAACACCACGCCGGTGGATGCCGCCCGCGACGGAGCCGCCTACATGAAAGGGCTGGATATGTTTGAGTGAGGCGATCATAGGGTTGGATACATGCGGGCAGAAAGGCAAATGGTAGAACTGCTCTATTCTTTTATCTTCGGGTATGAGTAAATCTTCTTCCCCAAAGAACTAATTGTTGTAGGTGGTCCGAATGGATCGGGAAAAACTACGCTTGCAAAGGAACTCATTGCTGATCAACAAATAACCTATATCAGTGCGGATGATATAGCCTATGAATTAGCCGCTGATAATCCTGAGTCGGTTCGTGTACAAGCGGGCAAAGAATTTTTTTTAAGATTGGAATCATCCATCACTAATGAAGAAAATGTGCTGATTGGGTCTAACTTGTAAGGAAAGTCTCTTTCTTCTCTTATTGAAAAATATCAACAAGAACATGGTTATACAGTTACCGTAGTTTTTGTGTATTTAGCCCATGAAGATGTTTGTGTTGAACGAGTTGCCATCAGAGTAGAAAAAGGAGGTCATAAAGTTCCTGTTGAAGATATAAGAAGACGATTTTCCAGAAGTTTGACTAATTTTTGGAATCTCTATCGAAGGCTTTCTGACAAATGGTACTTATTCTATAACTCAGACGATAGTTTTGAAGAAGTAGCCGGAAAATTGATCAGGAACAGTTCGTTCTTGACGAAGAGTTATTTAGTAAATTTAAAAAAATAACGGAAGCCCATGAGTGATAAAACCATCCATAGCAAAGATTTGTCTTCTCTCCTTACAAAATTGGGTAATCGAGGTGTAAAAAAGGCTCAGGAAGAAAATCATCGCCTTGGAATTGCCAACGTGTATTTCAAGAATGGTAAAATATATTATCAGCTTCCCAATGGGGATATAACCACCAGGAAACCGGAAAAGAATTCTGGGATATAGCCGGTTTATAACGGAGTAGTTCCAACTCCGTCGGGTAGAATTATCCCATAGCCAAGAGAGAACAACCCGGCAGATTCGTCAGAAGTACCGCTACATCATTACCAGAACATGATGATGATAACCACAGTCAAAGCAACGATCACGGCTGAATGGATACGGTAATCCTGATACCACGGCAGATCTTCGGACGGAAGCGCGTCTTTTTTGCTCCATATGATACCATCGGTATGTTCGGCATCCGAAGGCTCACCCATCATGCTTACAACATAGAAAATGAGAAAGCTGATGGCGGTGAGAATTCCCGCATTGATCGTGAAATGAATGGTGTAGTGGCCGGTAATGGACAGTACAAAGAGAACGGCTGAAATGCTGTGTCCGCCCACCAGGGTCCAGAAAGCGGCATGGCGGCTTCCGCGCTTCCACAAAATCCCCATAAAGAAAATGGCAACAACCGGCGGCACAATGTAGGAAAACGCCTGCTGGATATAGCGGAAAATACCTTCGAAATTGGCGATGTTCGGGGCCCAGACCACGGCCACAACCATCAGAATAAGAGTTGTCCAGCGCCCGATGGTCGCTACCTGTTTATTGGTGAGGTCGGGTTTGACGGGCTTCACAAAATCCATCGTAATCAGCGTGGAGGCCGAATTAAGCGTGGAGTCGATACTGGACATAATAGCGGCTATCAGTCCGGCAAGCACGAGGCCGGTTATACCTATAGGCAGCACATTCGCGACCATCGTAGGGAACACCATATCGGGATCGTCAAGGCCCGGGAAAACGCTGAAGGCCATTACGCCGGGAATCACCATAATGAAAAGCGCGGTTAGTTTCAGCGTGCCGCCGAGCATGGCTCCCCAACGGGCGTTTTTGAGATCCCGGGCGCCAAGCACTCGCTGTACGATATACTGATTGGTAGCCCAGTAATAGAAACCCAGCACCGGAACCCCGATAAGCGTACCAAGCCAGGGAAGAGCTTCGTCATCCAGCGGACGAATCATGGAAAGGTTATCGGAGGGCACGCCGGCGGTGACGGCCGCCCAGGAGAAATCGAACTCGCTGAACATCAGATAGGTGAGGACCGTGGAGCCGAACAAGAGAATAACAGCCTGGAGAACATCTGTATAAACCACCGCTTTCAACCCGCCGGCCGCGGTGTACAGGCCGGCAAAAATACCAAGGCCCACAATGGTGTACCAAATATCAATCTCCGGAAAGAACACCTGAACGACCAGAGCTCCTGCGTATAATCCGCCGGCGGTGTCCACGATGATGCTCAGAAAAATGGTAATCACCGAAAAATATTTGCGGGAACGCACATCGAAGCGCTTTTCCAGAAATTCAGGAATCGTGGTAATGCGCGACTTGATGTAATACGGAATAAAGAAGACCGCCATCACAATTAGAACAAGCGTGGCCATCCACTCGTAGTTGGCAACGGAAATACCGGTTCGGTAGGCATCACCGGAAAGTCCGATCAGCGTGGTGCTGGAAATATTGGAGGCAAAAAGAGAAAATCCGATAGCCATCCAGCCGAGGCTGCGGCCTGCCAGGAAAAGATCGTCACCGGTTTTAGTTTTCCGGGATACAACCACCCCGATAATTATAATGAGCAGAAAATAGCCGATTATAATCCATTTATCGAGGTTGCTTAACGTAATGTCGGTCATTCGTTCAGGCTTGGGTGAAAAGGTGCATGAAGCTAAACATTTTCACATAATTTTGAAAATTTTACACACCAACTTTTTTACCTAATTCAATTATTTCCACAGATTTCAGCATAGCCTGCACTTTCACTTAGCTGAATAAGTCGGGACGTCCCTCTCTTCTGAAACATTCGGTATTAAGTGGTGTTCGTTCTCCCCCAAGGTTATAGCGCCGTGCGGAAACTTTAAAAAGTGTACGAACCTGTTCCGCGAAAGGCCCGCTTCCTTTCATGCGTGTGCCGAAATCATTTTGATTCAATTTACCATTACGGATATCGGTAACCCGGCTCAATATTTTATCGCGGCGGTCCGGGTAATGGTGAGAGAGCCAGTCACGGAAAATTTCTTTGACCGCCCAGGGCAGGCGCAACATCACATAACCGGCGTGGGTGGCTCCGGCTTCGGAAGCAGCCTTTAGCAACTCCGGAATTTCATGATCGTTGAGGCCGGGAATCACCGGGGCAGTCATTACGCCTGTTTCAATGCCGGCATCGGTCAGTTTTCGGATGGCATCGAGACGTCGTTCGGGACGGGATGTTCTCGGCTCAAGGGTCGCGGTAAGGCTCGGGTCCAGCGATGTGAGGGAAATGTTTACCCGTACCAGCCGATGCCGGGCCATTTCTGATAAAATATCGATATCGCGTGTGATGAGATGGTTTTTGGTGATGATGCTCACCGGGTTGCGGAATGATGCGAAAACTTCAAGACAGCCGCGCGTAATGCGAAACTTTTTTTCGGCGGGTTGATAGGGATCGGTGATGCCGCTCATCACTACGGTCTGCGGCTTCCAGCTTGTTTTGGATAAGCTTTTTCTCAGTAGTTCGGGCGCTCGCTCTTTGACAATGATCACGCTCTCAAAATCGATGCCGGCAGAGTATCCGAGGTATTCATGGCTGGGCCGTGCGTAACAGTACATACAGCCGTGCTCGCAGCCACGGTAGGGATTCAAGGAAAACCGAAACGGGATATCCGGACTGTCGTTGGTGCTCAGAATCGAATCGGAATCATCCCGCAAAAACGTGGTTTTAGGCTTTCCCTGCTCGCTTTCGAAGGCATCGTCCTGCTCAAATGAAACCGGCTCAAAACGGTTGGGCGGATTGATGCTCGTTCCGCGTCCACGTACGGAGCGGAGACGGTTGCACGGATTAGATTGCCGGTGACTCATAGAATGGGAGACGGATTTCGTTAAAAAAACACCATTAATATAAACATATATTGCACATATATCTATCCGGAATATTGCTGCCCGGGAAGTTGTAGCCGGAATTCAGAGATTTCTTGATGCGGTGGTTTTCTGGTTGAACCTCCGCGGAGTGTCTGTTTATTGTGGAAATAGTATTTTATTTAGGTAGAGTGACTCATCACCTAAAATTATCACCAAACAGATACTATAATGAAAATCGGCATACTTGCAGACACGCACGATCATGTTCATCACATCAAAAAAGCCGTGGATTTATTTCGGCTTCAGGGAATTAAAACCGTACTTCATGCCGGTGATTTTTGCAGTCCGTTTACGGTTCCGGAGTTCAAGGGCTTCAGGCTTCATGCGGTATTTGGGAACAATGACGGAGACCATTTCCGGTTGCTCTCAAAAATGAAAGAAATCGGGGGAGAGCACCATGCCGAATTTGCATCGCTTACTGTAGAAGGGCGTAAAATCGGGGTCTATCATGGTACACAACCCGAAATTTCGAAGGCGCTGGTAAAATCCGGCATGTTCGATCTTGTAGTGACCGGCCATACCCACGAAGCGTTTGTCAGTAAAGAGGGCGAAACACTTTGGGTGAATCCGGGAAGTGCACACGGGTTTGACGCCCGCCCAACGGTCTGCCTCTACGATACCGAAAAGCAGGAAGCCCGGATAACCGAGTTGTAAAGGATGAAGGAGGCATCAGGGAAGACACTGTCTGATGCGCGGCAGTTCGGCCAGGAAATCATCGTATTCATCCTGACGCAGCAGGTGGTCCCTGATACCGAAACAGCTTCCGGCCTGATAAAGAAACCGGCATCGTGTGTTATAAAATGAGGCAAGCTCTTCAATATCGTGTTCATCCTGGAAACGCCGGAATGCAGAACCGGTAGTCTGCGGACAGAACAGCGATTTACGGATTTCGATGAAGTCAGGGTCCGAGCCCGAAAGATATTTTCGTAGCAGTGAGATCAAGGTTGGAACCGGTGTGTCGAACGTATGAGTGCAGGTCCGGGGAGTAAGCAGGCGGGTCAAACGGCCGGGAAAACTGACGGAGGGTTTGTAATCCCGGCTCATCAGCCAGAGCGTTCGGTTGATCGCCCCCAAAGCGCTGCGTACGGGAACATGCCCTTTGTAAGCTCCGAAACAATGCCGGGCGATTTCCACAGGTGCCGACATACGGAGCTGCAGGGTGATGTGGTCCGGTTCCGGCTGTTGAAGCAGTATGAAATAATACGTTTCCGGCTGTTTGTTGGCCGAATTGAATTCGGGGCGAAACCAGCGAATGCGCCTGTTTTCTTCGGTGACGGCCTCCAGCTCATCTGAAAGTACGTCATAGCGGATATATCGTGTGTTCCGGATAAGACGAATAATTTTTCGTGATACAGACGTTTTTCGCGCATTCTTGTAACTGAAGAGACGCGAACGAAGGTTGACAGATTTCCCGACA
Organism: Balneolia bacterium; assembly: GCA_003566395.1. Lineage (GTDB taxonomy): Bacteria > Bacteroidota > Rhodothermia > Balneolales > Cyclonatronaceae > Cyclonatronum. The sequence continues at coordinate 9,989 of PXDL01000367.1, forward strand.
TAGAGTACCCGGTCACCGGCTCCGTGAAACTGATATACGCCCGGCCCGGCCGGAATCGCATCCCAGAATGCATCACCCAGCCGCTTTTTGAGCGGGTTTTCCTCATCAAAAAGAAAAAGTTGTTCCCGGGGTACCGGCATAGGTTCAGAATTGCGTTCAGGGAGTCACAAATGGCATAATATATGGTTTAGAGTGTCAGGGTGATGTCGCATTCAAATAAATATTGTTGCGGACAAAAGGTAACATGTTTACAGAGGACAGTATATCAGTTTGTCAGTATATCAGAGGGGCACTATGTCAGAGGTCGGTAACCTTGATTGAATTTCAGACATGAACGGGTAGAGGGCCAGGGGAAAAAAGCTAAAAAACTGCTCATGAATTGATTTAAGGAACTAAATCCGGCCGGCGGTTTTTGGAACCCTTTTGTCCGCACAAAAGGTAACATGTTTACAGAGGACAGTATCACTTAACAGTAGTTTATTTCGCTTATTTTATTTGTGCAAAGCATTCACAATTCCATTCAATTCACCATTCACCATTCACAATTCACCATTCACAATCATACTGCTGGGGTACAAATCACCTTCCCCGTAAAACAATAACTTCGAATTTCACATTTTGCATTTTGAACCGTTTGTCTCTCATCAAAAAGCTTGCCATATTCAAGCTACGCCGGCCCGGATGCGGCATTTAGTTTTATGAGAATGATAATTATCAAATAAAGAGTTCATGTATCACACATCCTATATTGAGCTGGATGAAAAAGCTTATAGCCGTAATCTGAGCTATCTTAAGAACAAGTTTGGTCCGGATACTGTGTTTTCATCCGTGATAAAAGGGAATGCGTACGGGCACGGGATCGAGCATATGCTTCCGTTGGGAGAGAAATACGGGATTCGTCACTTTTCGGTTTTCAGCGCTGATGAAGCCCTTAAGGCATGTAAAGTCC
>PXDL01000225.1 GCA_003566395.1 Balneolia bacterium
GTTTCGGACACCGAAGGTAAGTATGTACGCCAAATGTCCACCAATCCGGCTGAGCGTGTGTCCGAAGTGGTTTGGCTCGATGATAACGAACTACTTTACACACAAACCTGGAACGGTTATCACAACCTTTATACCATCCGTGCAGAGGCCCATAGCCAGGAACGAAACCTAACCCAATTGCGGATGCATCACCGGAATCTTACGCCTTCGCCTGAACGGGATCAGATCGCCTATTTCAGGGGCCGTACCGATGTGATGATATTCGATAAAGCGAGAGTTCGCAGTCGTCAGGTGCATCAGGATGAGCTTTGGAGCTTTTCCAATCAATCCCTGCATTGGTCGCCCGACGGCAGGCTGCTGGCTTTTAACGCCATGCGCTTTTTTGAAAGAGATATTCTGGTTTATGACACAAGCTCTGAAGACGTCCTTAACCTGACCCGCACAGGCGTCTCCGAAAATTCACCGTTTTTTTCGCCGGACGGCTCCTTCCTCTATTTTTCGACCGACCGAATCCGTCCGGTGTACCCCAGAGGCAGTACAGAAGCCGATATTTACCGAATGGCTCTCACACCGCAACCGCCGGACCTTCGGCTCAATCGTTTCGATACCTTGTTCGATGAATCAGATGAAGATGATGAAAACGACGAAGCCGCGCCCGAAACCCGTATCGAAAAGGAAAATCTGCATAAACGCTGGGAGCGAATTGCATCAAACCGGGGCATGCAAACCGGGCCGTATGTCATTCAGGACGGCGATAACCATATCGTGATTTACGGATCGTCTCATGACGGAAGCGGAGCAAACCTCTGGAAAACCGTCCTCTCCCCTTTTGATCCGCCCGAAACCTCCAAAATTGAGGGCGCTCGAACCATGAGTACCGATATCAGGAAAGCCGGGGATTCCTACTACCTGATGATCGGCGGCAATATTCACACCCTGGATCCGAACGCGGGAAGTGTGAGTCAGATTGAGATCAGCCATCGTTTCACCCGAAATTTAAGGGATGAGTTCAATCAGATTTTTTATGAAACCTGGGCCAACCTGGAAGAAAATTTCTATGATGAAGATTTCCACGGCCGGGACTGGAACGCCGTAAGGGAATACTATGGGCAATTTCTGCCGGGACTGAACAGCAGGAGTAACCTGCGAAGACTCACCAACGACATGCTTGGCGAGCTGAATGCTTCCCACATGGGCTTTGCCTCATTTGGAGCCGAAGAACAACCTTATTATCGCTCTTCTACCCAGGCTACCGGAATTTTGTTCAAGAACGACGACGGCTTTAATGTTGAACGCATTCTGCCCGGCTCCAATGCCGATAAAGCCGGCTTGAATGATGAGATTCAGTTTGATGACGTACTCAGGGCCGTGAACGGCGTGCGCGTAAATCTGGAAGGGAACAGGGAAAAATACTTCAGCAGCCCTGATGCCGGTGATGAGATAGAGCTGACCTTCATGCGCGGCCGGGCAGAATACACGGTCAGGCTTAAAACGCAAACCTCTGCTTCGCTACGCGAGCTTTTGTATGATGAGTGGATGGAACAGCGGCAGCAAAAGACCGATGAGCTTGGCGACCGAAGTATCGCCTACATTCACATGAAAAATATGGGGAGCGGCGAATTAAACCGGTTCAAAGAAGAGCTTGCCAGGCAATTCGTACACCGGGAAGGCCTCATTCTTGATTTGCGCTATAACAGGGGCGGCAATGTACATGATGAGGTTATTCAGACGCTGAGCCGAAAGTCGTACCTGAAATGGCAGTACAGAAGCGGTACACCCACAGGACAGCCGAACTTCGCGCCCGCAGATTATCCCATCGTAGTTCTGATCAACGAACAAAGCCTCAGCGATGCCGAGATGACCACGGCCGGGCTTCGTGAGCTCGGTATCGGTACTCTGATGGGGATGCCCACCTACCGCTGGATTATTTTCACATCGGGCATTTCGCTGGTTGACGGTTCTTTTCACCGGCTTCCGGCCTGGGGCGTCTATACCTTTGAAGGCGACAACCTTGAACAAACCGGAGTGGAGCCGGACATCAGGGTCAGGAATACATTTTTGGATAACCTCCGAAATAACGATCCCCAGCTTGAGCGTGCCGTAGAGTATATTCTGGAGCAGCGGACCCGGGAATAAAGCTGCTTCGGAACAGTATCAGAGTATCAGTAAACAGTATCAGAGTACAGTATCATTATCAGTATCAGTGAGCAGTCTGAGGGGATACATAATGTAGCTGGAACATTGATATCTCACTAATTTTCTTTGTGAGAATCCTCAGCCGCTACTCATTCACAGTTCAAACTCAGAGTACGCGAAAACTCCAGCCCTGAAAAACTTCAGGTCGCTGGAGTTTGGCCGAATTAACCCGTGAAATCCGCGCTAATTCGTCGGATAAAAACATGCTGTCATCAGATACAGAAATAATCAGTTTTCCAGGACCGCAGTGATATAAACGTAAAAAAAGCGGGTCGCTTTCCAGGGCGACCCGCTTGTGTTCAAACTTTTCATCTACTAACTACTACTACTATTGTCGTGTGGCCTTAGTTCACAAAGGCCTTTCAGGTGCCAGACTCCAGTGCTCGGGTGAGCGCCACAGACCTGATACCAGCAGCTCCCTCATAAAGAGGATTTCTTTGGGAAGCTTGTTATACAATTTGCTAAAGAGCTCTTCATGGCCGAGAAGCTCCTGCTTCCAGACTTCCATATCGATGTCCATTACCTTGTTGAACTCTTCCTCACTGAAGTCGAGTCCGCGCCAGTCTATATCCTCGTAGCGAGGCATCCAGCCGAGCGGGCTTTCAACTCCATAGTTTCTTCCGCGAACGCGCTCCACAACCCAGCGCAGAACCCGCATGTTTTCACCGAAGCCCGGCCATGCAAATTTTCCTTTTTCATCTTTGCGGAACCAGTTCACACCGAAAATACGCGGCGGGTTTGGAATCTCACGGCCAATTTGCAGCCAGTGGTTAATGTAATCACCCATGTGGTATCCGGCGAACGGAAGCTGAGCGAACGGGTCACGGCGTACTTTGCCAAGCTGTCCGAAGGCGGCGGCGGTCATTTCAGAGCCCATTGTTGCGGCCATATAGACTCCGAAGTTCCAGTTGAACGCCTGATACACAAGCGGTACGGCCGTGCTTCTGCGTCCGCCGAAAATAAAGGCGCTAATCGGCCCTCCGGCCGGGTCTTCCCAGGCGGGATCAATGGACGGGCACTGTGCTGCCGGAGCGGTAAAGCGGGCATTCGGGTGCGCGGCAGGTTTGCCGCTCGCAGGATCGAACTTGTTACCCTGCCAGTCTATCATATTCTTTGGAGGATCTTCTGTTTTTCCTTCCCACCAGACTTCACCGTCTTCAGTAAGACCGCAGTTGGTGAAGATCGTGTTGGATTTGATCGACTCCATGGCGTTCGGGTTTGTTTCGTAGTTCGTACCCGGTGCAACACCGAAGAATCCGGCCTCAGGGTTGATGGCGTACAAACGTCCGTCTTTACCGGGTTTGATCCACGCGATGTCGTCACCGATGGTGGTAACTTTCCAGCCTTCCATCTCTTTGGGAGGGATAAGCATGGCAAAATTTGTTTTTCCACAAGCACTCGGGAAAGCAGCGGCCACGTAGGTTTTTTCACCTTCGGGCGACTCAACTCCCAGGATAAGCATATGCTCGGCCAACCAACCGTTGTCGCGGGCCATGGTGGAAGCAATACGCAGAGCAAAACACTTTTTACCAAGCAGTGCATTTCCGCCGTAGCCTGAGCCGTAAGACTCAATCAGTTTTTCTTCGGGATAGTGAACAATGTATTTGGTATCAGGATTACACGGCCACGGCACGTCTTTTTCGCCGTCCTGAAGGGGGGCGCCTACCGAGTGGACACACTTCACGTAATCGCCGTTTTTACCCAGTACCTTAATGACTTCGCGGCCCATGCGGGTCATCAACCTCATGTTTACCACTACATACTCTGAATCCGTAATTTCAATTCCGATTTCAGCAATATCGGAACCGATTGGCCCCATGCTGAAGGGAATTACGTACATCGTCCGGCCCTTCATGGCGCCGTCATAAAGCCCGCGCAGGGTTTCTTTCATTTTAGCAGGCTCTTCCCAGTTGTTGGTAGGGCCGGCATCCTGCTTTCTGCGGCTGCAAATATAGGTTCTGTCTTCAACCCGGGCTACGTCGCTCGGATCGGAAAACGCGGCATAAGAGTTCGGATGTTTTTTGTCATTAAGTTTTTTGAAGGTTCCGCCCTGTACAAGCCTGTCGATCATCACATCATTTTCTTTCTCGCTGCCGTCACACCAGTGAACACGTTCCGGTTTAAGCAGTTGGGCCATCTCATCAACCCATTTAACTAATTCTTTATGCTTTACTTCATTTCTATAGCTCATAATCGGGTCTCCGCCTTTGCGTAAGAAATATTAATAATAAGTGGTCTGATACTTCCCGTTACCGGTCTCCCGGCAACGCTTTTAATATAGTGAAACCGGCCTGCTAAATCAACTACTCATATTAGAATATAAATACTAAATTATAGAGTCTTATTCACTTGCACCTTTTTCCTATTCAGAAAAGCGCTTTTTTCAACAGCTGCCAAAGTAAGATTTTTTATCCTCTATTGTGAACCGTTCATTTATAATTGGATGTAAAAATATACCCGTCTGTTCACATCAATTTTTTTCCATGATGAACGGATTTCAGTTTTACGATTTCAAACTTTTCGGAACAGCGGTGTCAGGTTTTGTATAAAATTGAAATAGTGAATGGTGTATTGCTATTGCCTCCGGAGGGTCGGGATACTCCGTAAATTCGAAGGAAACTTACATGCGGGCAACGGATGCAGAGTATAAGCTTACCCGGACAACAGTGATTCCTAATATAGAAAAGGGAACCAAAGCCGGAGCTTTGATTCCCTTTCATTGTATTTGTGATGCCGGTTTGGTGCTTTAAATCTGTTCAAGCGCCGAACGTTTGCATCTTATGCTGATGGATTATTTCACCAGCATCATTTTGCGAACTTCGTTGAAGCTTCCGGCCTGAATCCGGTAGAGATATACACCGGAAGAAAAGCGTGAAGCATCAAACTGAACCGCATGTACACCGGCGGCCTGCTGACCGTTCACAAGCGTGGCTACCCGCTGTCCCGTAACGTTGAACACATCAATCTGAACATGCACGGCTTCAGGCAGTGCATAGCTGATTTGTGTGGTCGGGTTGAACGGATTCGGATAATTCTGCTGAAGCGCGAATTCGGTCGGGATATCACCTGTGTACTCATTGCTGGTTTCAGGTTCAAGCAGAAGCGAATTGCCGTCGGGCAGTATAACCAGAAGCCCGAAAGACTCACCTTGCTCGGCATTCAGGAAACCACTTGCCAGTACGAGGCCTATCTGCCCCTGAAGCGGAGAGAGATCAACGTTAAACGAAGCAACCGTTGTACCGGTACCGGCAGCATTGATATCCAGAATGTATGCATCAGCGGAAATACTGATGTAATCTTCGGTGACGTCGGTATAAGACAGATCGCCCGCCAGAAGCGCCAGGTCACGGGCTACCACATCAACAGCAGGAGCGTCGGTTACACCGTGGTAAATCGCAAACTCGAAGTTTGTGGGTTCGCTGCTCTCAAACACCGCACCTTCAATAATATCGAGTTCGAATCCGATTGAAATACCGTCCGGGTTTTCGTCGAAGGCGCTTTCATCAATCACACCTTGTGCGATGATGTAGTAGCTCTCGCCTTTGTCGAGGGTAACCTCAGCTTCATAAAGTGCATCTTCCAGCTCATCGCCGGCCGAAGTAATGCTGACGGTAAACGCTTCATCGCCGGGAACCATCATAGATTCTGTAGCCGAGCGGAAATCAACGCCTCCGAAGGCAAGATCACCGTTGATGTAGATATCCACACTTGCCAGAGCCGGATCGGCGGCATTATGAATAATCTGCACTAACGGGTCCTGAAGCACTTCTTCGAGCTCGTCTTCATAGAACGGGAAGATCTGGGCATTGTCTTCAAACTGTCCAAGCACTCCCGTAAGGTTGAATACCGCGGGCGGCACAGGTGAGCCGTCGAAGAAGGACTCGTCACGGTCGATACGGATATCGTAGATATTACCGTCGGCATCCACAGCCTGTACGGTTAAGCCGCTACCGGAGCCGATTGGATCGACCGGCCACTGGGAAGGATCCACAAGCGACACTTCAAGCATCGTTACGCGGCGTCCCTGCTCAGAAGAATCGATCGTCCACTGAGCATCGTAGTCTTCTATAGGCGTAGGCTCGGGAAGGGGATTACCCTCAGAGAGTACGTCGAATTCAACAGGCGCAACGAGAATTTCCTGGAATCTTTGATCAATCGTACCCACAAGCTCAACTTCCTGGCCCTCGGCAAACGGAGTGTCGGGGTCGTTACCACCGCCGAAACCGGCCCAGCGTACCTTAATGCCCCCTACTTCATCCTGAATATAGAACTCGGCGTTGTTGAAACCGAAGTCAGGGGTCGTAATGAGACCTGTTACCCGAACGGCCGTACCTATTTCGAGTTCACGGGCTTCGGCAAGATTCACCTCAACCGGGAAATTGTAGGTTGCCGATACCACGGAACTTGGCTCAAAACCGGGGCGGAATGCACGGGCCTGAACTATTGTGGTTTCGTCAACGGTGAAGGGTCCGGTGTATTCGGTAGAACCTTCGGTCGGCTCGGAACCGTTGAGGGTATAGGTGATGGTGGCCTGATCGTCTTCCACGCTCATGGTTACTTCCACCGGTTCGGTGTAAAGACCGGAAGCCGGCTCAATTGAAGGAGCCGCAACCTGATCATCGGAAGAGAAGGTCTCGAAGTCGGCCTGATTACGTGCGGTCAGGTAGTCACCGTCTGCACGTGAGTTAGGCAATCCTGTGATGTTCTGCGGTACGGAAGGAACAGCCGTGCCGATGTAATCCACACCAAAGAAGGTGGACCGGAAAAGGCCGTCAATGGAAGGATCATCGATATCCTGAAGGTCGTAAACCTGCCCGTTGGCAAAGTTGCCTGAGGCTTCGGGAAAGACCACGCCTGTAACTGTTACGAGACGCGACTGATACAGATCGAAATCACTATAGAGTTCGTCCAGAGATATTTCGAGGGGTTCCACTTCATTTCCGCTGGAAACCGGTGCGCCGGGGTCTTCGGCCGGTACGAACTGCACCATGTTTCCGAAAACGGAAACGGTTCCGGTAAGGCCGGTAAGCGCATCGCCGACTTCATATTCCGTGGTAATAACACCCGGATTGAAGTTTCCGGCAGGTGCGTCATCAATCAATATTCCGCCGGTTTCATCCTGAATAAACTTTTGGTTTCTGAAATCCTGCTGGAAGGTCAGAATTGCTTCACCACTGAAGGTAACCGTGCCCATATTTTCCTGTTGGCGCAGCTCAGCTATTGTGGTGATGGTTACCACATCCTCAATCACATATTCACCGGTTACGACATCACTGTCGGTAAACCCGTCGGCCACGGCAAAGGCGCTGAGCGTAGTGGTCTCGGTGAAAGTAAGCGGACCGTCGTACACCTCGGAATCGGTGGTCGGCTCTGTGCCGTTCACCGTGTAATAGATGGTGGCATCAGGTGTGGATGTTGAGATCGAGACGGTTACTTCATCCGGGAAAGTACCGGGTGACGGGTCGAAAGAAGGTGTTGCAACCTGATCTTCATCAGAAAGTACCTCGAAGTCGTCGCTGTCGCGGGCTACCACTAAATTGATCGTATTCTCACGGGTTAGTGTAAAACCGGTGATATTCAACGGATCCTGCGGAATCGGATCGCCGATATAGTCACGGTTAAAGAAATCCGTACGGAAGAAACCTTCAATGGAAGAATCGTCAGCATCGACCAAATCATAATTGGTTCCGTTGGAGAAGTTTCCGTCTTCAGTAAACGCCACATTGGTTACCTGCACCAAACGCGACTGATAGGTTGGGAAATCGCTTTGAAGCTCTTCGAGGCTCAACACGATAGGCTCCACGGGGTTTCCGGCAGAGCTCGCCTCGCCGAAATCGGTCCAGGCGCTAAGCTGATTCTGACCGTTGAATACAACAAGTGTACCTACTGCGCGGGTAATGCCGTCACCGGGTGTGTATTCTGTGGTTACGCGGCCCGGCTGGTCATCAACAAGAATACCGAGTTCGCCGTCGTCCAGAAACTTGCGGTTCCGGAAACCGTCGCCACCGAGAAAGGTAACTTCAGAATCAATGGCGTAGATTACATCGGAATCTCCGTCGCGAAACTCACCAATGGAAGAGACCAATACGGGTGCGGCAAAATTCACACTCCAAATCTGATTTGCCAGACGCTCTTCAGAATCCGCCTGAGCAATTACGGTCCACTCAAGCTCAACAGATGTTCCTTCGTCAACACCAAGCATGGAAAGTGCATTGTACACAGTGCCTTTCGTTATGGTAAGCATTGAAGCTGTTCCTGAATCATCAGAAGGGATTTCAAGCAGCGGCTCATCGAAGCCTTCACCGGGAGCATTAGCAACCCACATATAGGTTTCAGCTCCGTCTGCATCTTCCCAGTCGATTACGATTTCAGATGAATCCCCTTCGTAAACGGCAACACGCGCGTTATTTGGAGGGCTTAAGAGTGAAAACGGACCGATAAGACCGGGCTCAACATCTGTGAAGCCTACAAGCTGAACATCCCGAAGTCTTTTACCTGACGGGCTGTTTTCACGAATCCAACGGATCACAACATTATCTCCGGAAACTGTTATCCCCTGCTCCGAAGTCAAATATGTAGCATCAGTTGGTATGGGTGAATCATATTCCTGGGCGGTCCAGGTGGTTCCACCATCGTTGGAAACCTGAACGGTAAGCGGACCGTCGCCGCCGCTGCCAAACTTGGCGACATCAAAAAAGAGAGTTACAGAGTCGAATTCACCGAGATCAAGAACCGGCGTTTGGAGCACGGAGGCCGCATCTTCAAATAGAGCATACCCTCCTGCCGCTGTTCTGAAATCGATTTGAGAAGCCGTCCATCCGTCGGGCAAACTGCCGTCCCGGAGCTCCTCATCTAAAACTACGGTTTCCTGGGCATACAGCTGAGTACTGAATGCAACAAGAACCAAAGGAAGTAGCCAAAAGAGCTTATTAAAGCGCTTTCTCAGGCTGGTATCAGGTTTTATCATAATTACCATCTCTTTGTTAATAAATAAATGTAGCTGTTACAGTCTTTAAATGTAGCGTTTCTGGGCGGGCTATTCAATAAGCTACTGTTACTGATTTGTTATAATTCAGCAAGAAACCCCTTCTATCCCGCCAAAAAAAAAGCGAAGCCGGACACAGTTAAGCGCCCGGCTTCGGAAAAACCTTTGTCAATGATTTAAGGAGAACACATCTCTTATTTTATCAGCATCATTTGGCGGCTGATGTTGAGATCATCTGTGCGAAGCTGATAAATGTACAATCCGCTGGCAAGCCCGGATGCATCAAAACGCACATCGTGCCGACCGGACGAAAACTGCTGTTCGGTTACGGTGCCCACACTCCTGCCGTTGATATCGTACACCTCAATCCTCACAAACTGAGACTCGGGGAGTTCAAAGCTGATGGTCGTTGTCGGGTTGAACGGATTCGGATAATTCTGCATCAGCGTGATTTTTTCCGGAAGATCGCCTCCGGGTTCGGTTGAAACCGGCGTTTCTATCCGGAATGGGACGACCACGGAATAGTCGCTCTCTCCCACTTCATTCTCTGCGCGGACCCGCAGCCATACATCGGTATCGGCGCCGTCCCAGGAAAGCGTTTGAGTTGTTTCAGAGGTGGTGCCTTCAAACAGGATTTCATCAAAATCGGGATCAGCCGCGATTTGATACCCATAGGTTTCGGCCCCCAAATCTTCATTCCAGCTGATTACAAATTCAGGCTGGACGATATCATCCGGCTCCGGCTCAACTACCTGTGGTGCCGCCGGGGAAGCAAGGAGCGTGTAGATACGCCCGTTGCTGTACGAAAGAATATATACTTCACCGAAAGCGTCCTCACCGAAGGAAGAAATATTGTAGGGCGTATTGGCCAGCTCGGTGTTTGAGTGTACGGTTTCGGTATCCGAATCGTAATCCAGCGCCCATACACGGCCTGAAATAAAATCTCCGTAAATATACCGACCGGTCAATGCACTGTTGCGTTCGCCCCGGTAGATGTAGCCACCCGTAATAGAGCGATCACCCTGATTATGGTTGTATTCGAATATCGGCATTTCAAGCCCCTCGGTATCGCAGGTAGTGCCGATCGGGTAGCAATGGGAGCCTTCAATAATATTCCAGCCGTAGTTCTTTCCGTTCTCTATGATGTGAATTGCCTCCCAGGCATTCTGACCCACATCGCCGGTCCAGAGCTCTCCGGTTTCACGATCGAAGGAAAAACGCCAGGGATTTCGCAAGCCCCAGGCAAAGATTTCGTGTTCTCCCCCTCCGTTCAGCAGAAAAGGATTATCGGCCGGGATGTTATACGTGGCGCCTTCGGTATCCACATCAATACGAAGCATGGCTCCCAGCAGGTTCGAGGTATTCTGCGCGTTTCCCTGCGGATCGCCTCCGCTGCCGCCGTCGCCCGAGGCAATATAAAGGTATCCGTCCGGACCGAAAGAAATCTGGCCTCCGTTATGGTTTCCGAACGGCTGATTAAACTCCAGCAATATTTCCTCGCTGTCCGTATCCGGGACTCCATCTGTATCCAGGCTAAACCGGGATATTACGCTTCGCAGCGGTGACGGAGCCGTATAATAGACATAAAATCTACCTGAATCGTGGTAATCGGGAGCAAATGCAAGACCCAACAGGCCCCTTTCTCCACCCGATATAAGACGATCGGAAATATCAAACCATGACTCTGCCTGAGGATTTTCATCATCGGTATCAAGCACATAAACCTGACCAGGCTGGGAAAGAAGATA
>PXDL01000163.1 GCA_003566395.1 Balneolia bacterium
CTGCCTTCTTCTCGTGGTTGAGGTGCATGAAGATGAGGGCGACGAGGGTGGCTTTGGTGGTGGCGATGAGGAGGCCGACGACGGCGTCCCAGACATCGAAGCCGTGGCCGCCGATGAGGCGTTCGAGCGGATACCAGTTTGCCACGGCCACGGTGAGGATGGTGCCGATGAAGAGGAGACCGAAGACGATGAGGTAGGAGCGCGTCGCTTTTTTGATTTCTTCAGCCCGGCTTTCTGCCTGCTTTCGGTCGGTGGTCCAGATTTCCTGAAGCCGGTGCAGAATCTGCATAAAAGAGGGCTGACCATGCACGGGACGGGGCGGAAAATAGGTTCCCCCGAATACGGGCACGCAGTCCGGGGTGAGCCAAACGCTCATGGGCCATCCTCCGCGGCCGGTCATCATTTGTACCGATTCCATATACAGCGCATCGATATCCGGGCGCTCCTCCCGGTCCACTTTGATGGAAACGAAGTGCTTGTTCAAAAAACCGGCTGTTTCCGGGTCTTCAAACGATTCGTGCTCCATCACATGGCACCAGTGACAGCTCGAATACCCGACGGAGAGAAAAATGAGCTTATCTTCTGCTTTGGCTTTTTTCAGGGCCTCATCGCCCCAGGGAAACCAGTCAACCGGGTTTTCGGCATGCTGTAAAAGGTAGGGTGATGCGGATGATGCGAGTCGGTTGGGCATGGCATTGCAGATTTCCTGAATAAGACCGCCGGAATTATCGTCGGAGAAAAAGCGTGATGATCAGGCCCGCAGTTGTACGGGTCATGTAATACTAAAGCCTTTTTTTGATGATGCCAAACAGGTCGTGGGCTTCCACGTCGGTGATTTCGGCCAGATAGAACGAGCCCGCACGCAGGTCTTTGGTGTCGAAGCCCTCATCGGCACCCTGAACGATGAACTCGTTATCAACTTCCGGACAGTCGTATTCGGTACGTCCGTAGGCCACGCCCTGATCTATGCGGTCGATAAGGACCGGCATCTCTTTACCGATCAGCATCATATTATGATCCATTGAAATGTCTTCCTGAAGCTCCATCACCTCTTTTACGCGCCGCATCTTTTCCCGTTCCCCTATGGGATCGCCCAGCGGAAAAGCAGTAGTGTCGTCTTCCTGCGAATAGGGAAAAACGCCTACACGGTGAAAACGAACATCTTTCATGAACTCAAGCAGGCTCGCGAAGTCTTCTTTGGTTTCTTCCGGATAGCCTACAATGAAGGTGGTGCGCAGCCGGATATCAGGCACTTCATCTTTTATGAGCCCGATTAGTTCACGCAGCCGTTTTTCGGTTACGCCCCGGCGCATGGATTTAAGGACGCGGGTACTGCTATGTTGAATGGGCATATCCAGGTAGTTGCAGATATTTTCCCGTTCGCGGATAACCGGAAGGATTTGAACCGGAAATTTTGCAGGGTAAGCATAAAGTAAGCGGATCCAGCGGAACCCGATATCGGATAGCCGTTTCAGCAGCTCATCCAGCTTCCGGCCGTTGTAGAGATCAAGGCCGTAGTAGGTAAGGTCCTGCCCGATAAGTATGAGTTCCTTTACGCCTTTTTCCTGAAGTTTTCGGGCCTCGGCTTCAAGTTCGTCCATCGGTTTTGAGCGGTGACCGCCCCGCATGATGGGAATTGCACAAAAAGAACAGGGGTTGTCGCATCCTTCTGAGATTTTGAGATAGGCGTAATGAGACGGGGTGCTTAGGCTGCGTTCGCCGATCAAATCATACTTGTATTCGCCTCCGAGGGCGTGCAGGATTTCCGGAAGATGGCGGGAGCCGAAGTAATCATCCACTTCAGGAATATCATGCCGGAGATCATCGGCATAGCGGTCGGAAAGGCAGCCCATCACCAAAAGACGTTCAATCTTACCTTCTTCTTTCAGCCGAACGCCGTCCAGGATATGGTTTATAGATTCCTGCTTGGCCGATTCTATAAACCCACAGGTGTTGATAACCAGCACGTCCGCCTGGTCCGGGCGCTCTGAGATATCGAATTTATTTGCTTTGCACTGGGCAAGAAGCACCTCGGAATCGACATCATTCTTGGAACACCCAAGGGTGTGTACATGTACTTTGGGCGGCTTGGTTTTCATGGGGTATTTTTACTGATGGAAAACTTCGGATGAGAGTCGTGGGTCAGCCGGACGGCGCACCTTCTTTGCCCCATATTTCGCGGTCTCGTTTGCGGTTTACCACGCGGCTAATAGCAATACCGAGCTGATAGAGCAGAATGAGGGGAATGCCGATTAGCATTTGAGAAACGGGGTCGGGAGGTGTCAGAAACGCGGCAACAAGAAAACAAATTACGATGGCCACTTTCCGGTAGCGGAGCATAAGCTCGGGGGTCAGAATTCCCAGTTTAGAGAGAATATAACTGACCATCGGGAGTTGGAAAATGATTCCGCACGCCAGAATCCACATGGTAACGGCCGAGAAGTAGGCGGTGATATCAATATCGTTTCGGACCGTTTCGGAAAGCTGAAACTGGGCAAAAAACTGCACCGCAAAAGGAACCAGCACCAGATACCCGAAACTGACGCCTATCAGAAAGAGCATGATAATGTTGAAGGAGACAAAGCGCGTTTTCCGTTTTTCAGGGCTTTCGAGCGCCGGCTCAACAAATTTCCAGAGTTGGTAAATAAACAGGGGGGAACCGATTATGAAACCAACCACGATGAGCGTGCCCCAGTAGGTGAAAAACTGTCCGGGCAGACGGCGGTTCTGAAGCGATACGTCAACGGCTTCAAGGCCTACAAATTTGTAAACAAAGAAATCTGCGTAAACCGGACCGAGAAGGACAACATCAATCAGGAAATCGGAAAAGATAAACGCGATCACCACACCCAGAACTACGCCCCCCAGCCCTTTGATTATCCTCCACCTGAGTTCCTCAAGATGATCGAGAAACGACATGCTGTCGGTTTTGAGATTGGGAGGTTCGGGGCTCGGAAGCTCCCGGTCCATAATTTGCCGTTGTGCAGTAGTAGACACGCAGTCCTTATGCTAAATATTGAGTTATTTCAGATGATGTTGATTTTTCGGGGTTTCATACAACGGCGGCATCATAAAGCGGGAAGCGTTCACAAAGTTCTTTCACTTCCTGAGCCACGCCGAGGTGAATCGTATCGTCTTCCGGAGCGGAGAGCACTTTGTTAATGAGTTTGGCCAGATATTCAAATTCAGGCTCTTTCATTCCGCGTGTGGTAAGGGCGGGTGTGCCCAATCGGATTCCCGAGGTTACAAAAGGACTTTCCGTATCAAACGGAACCATGTTTTTGTTCACCGTTATTTCTGCGCGTCCGAGTATCTGCTCGGCCGTTTTGCCGGTCAGGTTTTTGTTGCGAAGGTCTATAAGCAGTAAATGATTGTCTGTTCCGCCGCTCACAAGATTGTAACCCATTTCCACAAAGGCCGCGCCCATGGCTTTGGCATTCCGGATTACCTGCTTCTGATAGGTTTTGAAATCAGGCTGAAGTGCTTCGCCGAAGGCTACTGCTTTGGCGGCAATCACGTGCATCAGCGGACCACCCTGCGTTCCGGGAAATACGGCGCTGTCGAGCACTTCGCTCCAGTTTTTCACACGCCCTGATTTCGGTGCTACCACTCCGAGCGTGTTTTCCTTATCCCTTCCGACAAGAATCATCCCGCCGCGCGGACCGCGCAGGGTTTTGTGCGTGGTTGTGGTTATTACATGCGCCCAGGGGATGGGATCGTTGAGCAGCCTGGCGGCAATTAAGCCGGCCGTGTGCGCCATATCCATCCATAGGAAAGCTCCGGTTTCATCGGCAATATCTCGGAAGGCTTCGTAGTCGAAATCCCGGGTATAGGCAGAAGCACCGATGGAAATCATTTTGGGCTTAACCTGCTTGGCCTTGTCGCGGATTCTGTTCATGTCCAGACGGCCCGTCTCTTTTTCGACTCCGTAAAAATGAGCTTCATGCATTATGCCGCTGAAGTTGACCGGAGAACCGTGCGTGAGATGACCGCCGTGGGAGAGATCAAACCCGAGCAGTTTTTCACCCGGTTTCATAAACGCCAGGTAAACGGCTGCATTAGCCTGTGCCCCTGAATGAGGCTGAACATTAACCCACTCGGCTCCAAACAGTGATTTAGCCCGGTCTCGGGCGAGGTCTTCAACCACATCTACAAATTTGCAACCTCCGTAATAGCGTTTTCCGGGCAGGCCTTCGGCATATTTGTTGGTCAGAGACGATCCCATTGCTTCCATTACGGCTCTTGATGCAAAGTTTTCGGAAGCGATCATTTCGGCGTTCTGATTCTGCCGTTCGGTTTCTTTCTCAACCAGCCGGAACACCTCCGGATCCTGTTCGTTCAGTCTTGTATTAATCATATGCTGCGGGATCAGTCTTTGGAGTTGATTTGAATTTTATCGACGCGGGTTTGATGCCTGCCGCCTTCGAATTCGGCGTTCAGCCAGGCGGTTACAATCTCTTTGAGTTCGTTTTCGTCCAGAAATCTGCCGGGCAGACAAAGAACGTTTGCGTTATTATGCTGTGCGGCCAGTGTTGCAATTTCAGATGTCCAGGCAAGAGCGGCGCGAACACCGGGAAACTTGTTGGCGGTCATGCACATGCCCTGGCCGGAGCCGCAAACCAGGATGCCGCGGTTGTATTCCCCGTCGGTGATGGCGGATGCGACCAGTTTGGCGAAATCGGGGTAATCTACCGAGCCTTCTGTGTGGGTGCCGTAGTCCACCGGCATGTGGCCGAGTGATTCCAGGACTTTTTTAATCTGTTCTTTAGCCGGATAGCCGGCATGGTCGGAAGCTATGGGTATAATCATGACTGGAATTTAACGCTAATTTGGATGATATAGAAAGATTGCATCAACGATAGCAAGCGTAATTTACCTTTCACTGGTGAAGGCATAAACGAGCAAATTTACGCCCATCTGAAGTGATGCGCGTGTGACCTCCTCCGGGTTGTCGTGTACGTCGTAAGCCCAGCCGTCGGCCAGGTTGGTTTCGTAGGTGTAATACACGGCAAGCCTGCCATTCCGGAAAATTCCGAATCCCTGCGGAGGGAGACCGTCGTGCTCGTGAATCTTGGGAAGCCCGTCGGGAAACTCGAACACCTGATTATATATAGGGTAATCCGGCGGCAGTTCAACCAGTTCGTCGTCCGGGAAAGCGGTGTTTAAAAATTCACGGACGTAAGGATCGAACCCGTAGTCGTCATCAATGTAGAGAAAACCGCCGTTGTCAACATATTCGCGGATGTTCGATGCCTCCGACTGATTAACAGCCAGGTTGCCGTGGCCGGTCATGAAAGCAAATGCATAGCGATGGATGTCGCGGCTGCCGATATGGACATCATCATATCGGTCGCTAAGGGAAATCGGGACCTGCTGACGTGCGAAACGAATCAGATTGGTGAGGGCGGAGGGGTCGTTATACCAGTCGCCGCCGCCTCTGTACTGAATACGGGCTATGCGGTATTCATCGGCATTTTCGGTTTCGGAAAGCGTTTCGACCGAAGAAGGTGTGGATGCCGTCAGGTCGGGAGTGCCGGAAAACCCGACCGAAAAAATGAGAATAATTAAAATGGTGCGAAAAAAAGACTTCATAGAAAAGGGATAGTGAAAGAAATGCCGTGTGCCCGAAAGAAGCAGTTGCAAAATACCGCTTTAAATGCGGCTTCAAAAATTCAACGAATCTGCACGGAATCCATTATATTAGTGCTTCTTTTATACGGACTGTATCTGTGTTTAGGAGGTATTCCTCCACTTTTGTTAAAGCCGGTGGGGATATGGTCCCATCCGGATACGGGAAGGTGGAAATCCGGTCCCGGTTTCATTTATTACTTGCCGTTGCCTGTAGAACGATACGAGGGCAACTATCGATCCTAACTAAAACTGTTTATGATAAAACGCATTGTAATCACTCTGTTTCTGATTTTGTTTATTGTAATAACCGGCTGTGCGCAACCGCAGCAAATCATCGAACGAGTTGAACCGCCGCACTGGTGGACCGGTTTTGAGCAAACCGAACTGCAGCTCCTGGTCTATGGTGAAGAAATCGGGAGTTCCCGTGTAAGCTTTGATTATCCCGGTGTGGAGCTGCGCAGAAAAGTGAGCACCGAAAATCCCAATTATCTGTTCGTCTATCTCGATATTACCGGGGATGCAAGGCCCGGAACCATCACCTTTAACTTTCACCATAAGCAGGGTAGCCTTACATACGATTATGGGCTGCATGAACGTCGGGGTTCGGAAAACAGGCATCAGGGTTTCGACAGCAGCGACGTCATTTACCTGTTGATGCCCGACCGCTTCGCCAATGCAGACCCCTCCATCAGTGAAATAGATGGAATGCTTGAAGGAGTGGATATGGATGAACCCTATGCACGTAAAGGCGGCGATATTCAGGGCATTATTGATAATCTCGGCTATATCAGGGATCTGGGCATGACCGCCATCTGGCTGAATCCTATCCTTGAAAACGATATGCCTTACCATTATGAGATCGGAGCCGGGTTTTATCACGGGTACGCCGCAACGGATATGTACCGGGTAGATCGTCGTTTCGGCAGCAATGACGATTTCAAACGTCTCGTCGGTACGTCTCAGGAAATGGGGATGAAGGTAATCATGGATAAAATTCATAATCACGTGGGCACCCATCACTGGTTCATAAAAGACCTGCCGTCCTCTGACTGGGTCCATGATCAGGAGGAATACGGCAACACCTCGTACCGGACGAACACGATAATGGATCCCTACGCCTCCGATTACGATTACAACAAAACCGTGCGCGCCTGGTTTGTGGACGAGATGCCTGATCTGGATCAGCGGAACCCGCTGCTGGCCGACTACCTCATTCAAAATACGCTCTGGTGGATTGAAGATGCCGGAATCGACGGAATCCGCATGGATACGCACGCTTATCCCTATCCCGATTATATGGCCGAATGGACCAGACGTGTACTCGAAGAATATCCTGATTTCAATATTGTGGGTGAAGTCTGGATGCCGGATACGCCCACAACGGCATGGTGGCAGTATGATTTTCCGACCAAATCGGGCTATAACTCGTATCTGCCGAGCGTTACCGATTTCCCGCTCTGGAGCGCGGTCTCTGCCGCATTAAATGAGGGAGGCGGTTGGGATACGGGCATGTCGAGGCTCTATTACACCCTGGGCCAGGATTTTCTGTACACCGATCCGCTGCTGAACGTGATTTTCCTCGACAATCACGACTTAACCCGTTTCGCCGATATTGTGGGCCGTGATCCCGATAAATACAAGCTCGGACTTGCCTTTATCATGACCACCCGCGGTATCCCTCAGATTTATTACGGCACCGAAATTATGATGGATATGGGAGGCGACAGCCACGACCCTGCCAAGCGAATCCCGTTTCCGGGAGGATGGCCGGGAGACGAAATTAATGCGTTCACCGAACAGGGACGGGCCGACCTTGGGCGGGAGACAGGGCTTCCGGTGCCCGAGATTTTTGATTATGTGAAAACACTCAGCCACTGGCGCGCCGATAAAGAGGTAATTCATACCGGAAAGCTGCGTCATTTTGTGCCGGAACAGAATGTATATGTCTATTTCCGCTACAACGACGAGGAAACAGTAATGGTGATTCTCAATGGTGATGACCGCGGCAAAGAACTGAACATGGCGCGCTTCTCCGAACTGACCGACGGGTACGAAACCGGCAGGGACGTAATCAGCGGCCGGTCCTTTTCAACAGAAGGCGCGATTCAGCTTGGCCCCCGCGAGGCGCTGATTCTTGAGCTTGAGTAGGCGGCATCACCCTGAAAATGGAAAAGTACATGTTAGGCAAAATGCTATACCGGTCCCGGCCTTATCGGGCGCTGCCTGGAATACTAATTCTCGTGATGCTTGCCGGCTGCGGTGAACAAGCTCCCGAGCGCGCTGAAAGAACGGAGGTGGAAATCAGCATACGGGCCGAAATTGAGCTTCCCGATGACTTCAGTCCGCGTATGATTACCAGTGCAGCCCGCCGCGATTCCTGCCATATTGCGTTTGTTGAACACCACAGCCGTACACTTTACCGGGCGGGCGTGTGTGAGCCGGGACTTGAACAAATAGCAGGTCGGGGAACGGGCCACCACGAGTACGAAAGGCCGTATCGCGTGTTCGATCTGGACGGTAAACTTGGGCTCAGCGACAGAAACCGGAGCGAATTTATTATCTACGACGAAGAAGATGAGTTTTTTATGCTCATCCCTTACGAGGATGCCCCGGCACGGCTGTTTACCTACCGCAACGGGGAATCGGTGTATTACCACACCGACTCAGGCATGTATCTGATGCGAAAATCCGAGCTGATGACCGAAGATTACAGAAGATTTTTCCTGCTTCCGGCTCCCTTTCAGGCGCTTTCCGTTCTGGTGCCGGGGGGCGGCATTCAGCGAATCGGTGACCGGATATTTACGATGAGTTCACTCATGCCCTATATCTATATATATGATATCGAACAGGATGAAGTGGAGTACCTGTTGCCGGATTTTATGCGACTCAGTAACAATACCCGGGAAATTGCGGATATTGAGTTTGAGCAGCAGACCCGGTTTATGGAAGAGCTGCACCGGTATCAGCAGTACCTGAATCTGCTTGCGCTGGATTACCGGGGAGAGCCGCACCTGCTTGTCGTTTATGCGGAGGGTGGGGATTATCTGGTTGCCGTACTTACTCCGGATGGAGAAACGCTGGTCAATCAGCCGCTTGATTATATCGTTACCGGCACATTCGGGGATGCCCTGATCGGTATGGATCTGGAAACCGAGCGTTTGTATCTGCTGGATATCGAATAGGAATTACGGGCTTATTTCACAGGTATGAACCGATACCGGGCGATTCGCTTAAAATCCGGATTTTTCAACCTTCAACGCAGCCGGCGGGCAAAAGTCGGCGTGTTTTCACACACCCAAATTCGGGATAATGAATATTTTCCTAATATCTTTATTAATAAATACTTAGATCGTACATTTTATCGCTTATGTGAATAATCCGGGTTACTCAGATCCTGCCAAAAGAAGCTTGTTATACTCTTCAGGTTACAAGCACCGGCGCCCCGGTGAACATAATTTGCAACGCCGACCGCGACATCGCCCGGTCAAGTCCAGTTCCTGGGAAGAAGCCTCAAAATCAGTCCAAAAGTTTTTCCAGCCTGAACAGGAAAAATGAGATATACCTGTCATGATGAGACCAACCAATTTTTTAGCCAGCTTCGAACTCCATCCCAACCGAACCCCGACAGGGGTTCAACACCAATAGCCCCGGGTGAAAACCCGGGGACTGAATGACGAAAAAAAAATCCCGAACTCCGGAGGAGTTCAACACAGGAATACTCCGGCGGAAAAATGTTCTGCTATGACCGGGTGTTGATTGCGCCCATTCAGGTAATCGAATCGGGGTTAATGGCAACTGACGGATTCTGTGTTCAACCCCTGCCGGGGTTGTCAGGTAATACGCCGTAGGTTACCCCGCATTGTGATGCGGGGCTATTGAAGTTCAACCCCATCCGGGGTTGTTCGGGGAGGGGAGCAGCTTCTGGTTAATAATGGCTTTGTGAGATAAAGATCTGTCATCTCAGGGATGCATTCTGGCTGCACCGGTACAGTTGATGAATGTAACAGTAAAAGTCTGCCAAAGGTGGTGTATTTATGAATTGCGGGGAAAACTTTGCGAAAAACCTGCTGTAGGTACTCTGCGAGGGCATCTGCTGCAGGCCGAATATGGCCTGCAGGACTTTGTCGTACCTGAGTCAGTCATAGCGGTTTGCCCTGTCCAGATGCTCAGCCGGAAGGATAGAACAAAGTCACTTGGATCATATCCACGGTTGGAGCCGGGTACAGGTAAATCAACTGTGGCTAAGTGCTCTTTAATCTTGGTTTGATCAAGAAACCTTTTCATCAAGCTCATCCCGCCAAAAGGCGTCACGGCTTGTCGGGATACTCAATAGGAAGATTAACCTTTTGGGTGAATTTTAGGATTATTCGAAACCGCCTGAATTATAGAATTCTCAGCTGTTTTCAGCCAGTATATGTTTCGTATTGAATAATCCGGGTTAAAATCCCGGCTCCACAAGTATTGTTGCTTCTATGCCCGACCGGCTGCCGAAAATGCCGATGCCGCCTTCCACGTTCCATATGACATTTTCGATTTGCCCCGGCGATAGCGTGGAGCCTCCCTGCTGAATGCCGAGGGTACGGATGTAGTCATATATATTGGTGTCTATGGCAAAAACGGAGACTTCATTCAGCCCGTAGTAGGCAATAGCTATCCAGGGAAGCTTTAGGGTGATGGTGCCGTCTTCGTTCTGCTCATAGTTTTCTTCGTTAATGATACCGGATGAAATACGGTCGTACTCACGCGGATTATCCTCATCATACTGATCGGCATAGAACGGAGTCAGCTGGTCGGGTTCCGGTTCTGAGGCACGTACCGAAGCCACGTAATAGGTTTGCCGCCCGGGGTATTGGCTCCGCGTGAAGGTGGGCTCGTACTGTTCGGGCCCCTGATAAATGAATGCGCTGCCGTTATCGGAGACAAGATCGAAGGCGCCGGGTACGAAGGTGGTGGCACGCAGTACAGGTTCCTCATCACCGGCCGATTCGCGTACTTCAAGCCGGTATCGCCGGCCGGCTCGAACCACATGAGACTCGGTCTGATAGCGATATATGCCGTTGGAAATTTCGCTAAGATTGAATACCAAAGCAGGCTCTCCGTTTGTTTCCAGAAGGATGATACGCACATGCATACCGCTAAGGGCGGCTTCACTGCGGGAGTAGGCCCGGTTGAACGGAAGCGTGCGGGTAAGCTGCACCTCGGGAAGATTCCGGCCGGCTGTCAGAAATGCTTCCACGACCATTTGTTCCTCAAA
>PXDL01000358.1 GCA_003566395.1 Balneolia bacterium
CCAAACGCAAATGGAAAAACAGAATATAGGTGAGAATGATCACCACCTGGGCACAAAGCACAGCCGCCCAAAGCCTTTTAGGATTGTTCAGAAATTGGTTAAGAGACATAAAAGCATCATAAACATGAGGAAATGTGAACTACCCGGAAAGGAAGTCGCCCGTCGGAAAAAAGACATTCCCGCTCAAAACAGCAACCCCTAAAAATGGTTAATTCAGAATGCAGAATACAAAAATTCTGAATTGTTCTGGCTGCAAAAGACTTACAGTGCACGAACGAACCCGGAACAGTTGGCTTGATAACAAGAAGGATTTCTTCAAAAAAGCTCCTCCCCGGCCAAGGTGAGGTGGCCGCGAAGCGGTCGGAGGGGTTGCCGGGCGTTCGAGTCGGCTCAGGATTTCATTCGAGCCGACACCTCATTCCGGAGAATTTACGCCATTCGCAACCACCCCTTCAGCCTGCAGGATTGGCAAGGACGGGAGCTTTTACCTACGAGTTAATTCAGAGCTTCTCAGGCCGGGAACAGTTTCTAATTTATTACCAAAAAACCCACAACCTACTACGCGGAACTGAACCTTAAAAACACCCCGGCACATCTTCCAATCTTCAATCGCCAATCCCTACCTCTCTTAACACCATATTACATCCTGCTCTCCTCTTACATCCCGGGACAGGTAATCCGGACCTGAGTAAGACTTGATACAGACCAAACCCGGAGGTGAACTGGTTGTTTATAGATGTTTTTTGAGGTAAAAAAAGACGGAATTAAAAGAAATGGTTGTGGGTCGTTTAATTTTTTTGCACGAGGGTGGTTGTTTTGGCTTAGGCAGGAAAGTTGAGGGGCTGGAAATAAGCACCTGTTTTGTCCTTGAGAGACAACAGGCTTTCGGGGATGATTTTTTAAGCGGGTTCCCTTGATATAAATTGAAGAGTGCGGTTATCTGCCTGGGCATTGGAGTAGCAGGATGAAGGTCAACTGTTCCTGACTTTAGTTTTTTTTGATTACCGTGACACCATGTCGTCACACCGTTAGATTACTTTTAGAAGGCTTTGCAAAACCGTTCTTTTGCTGTTATGAAAACCAATAAACCATCAAAATCCCAAACCGCTAAGCGAATCAGGCTCATTCAGGAGCTGTTCTGTGGGGATGACCCCGGACCTGTACTAACACAGGAACAAGAAAGATTTTTAACCGAACGGGCTAAACTTGAAAACCGAATTTTTGAGATACTGATGCTCAACAATCCGGAAGAAATGAAACTGATTGATGAGTACGGCTTGACGGGTGTAGTGGAGGAGGTAAAAAGGGAGTGGGAGGAATTGGGTATATTAAACGTATAGAAGACGTTGCAAAACGTTTCGACGAAAATTCATGGTTTCCCGAAGTCTTCGTGTGCACAAACGAAATCTAAAAGAATGAAAACAATACAAGAATTAAAAATTAGACAAAAAGAATGGGCTGATAGGCATGAAATAGAAATTGATAGCCAATGCTATGTGAGAAACAGGATGGATAATTTCCAGAGTAAATTTCTTAACCCTGAGACCATTGATGAATTGAAGCAAGGAGATGGAAAAGAATGGAGTGATGATGAGAATAACCGTACTAAAATTATGGCTCTTCATTCTTCATCTGCTCTTGTCTGTAATTTTTTTGATTACTGGCGCAATAAAGACAACGAAATTCTAAAATCAGCCCTTGGAATCAAAGCAGAGATATCATCAATTAACTTTGAACAAAAGCTGAGTATGGGAATGAGGGGCAGGCTGCCGAACCTTGATGTTATAATGACTTTGGGTGACGGTAGTTTTTTAGCTATTGAAAGCAAGTTCACTGAATGGATGAGTAAAACGTCAAAAAAAGCATTTGCTGATTCATACTTTAAGGGTAAAGAACGGTGGACTGAGGCAGGACTCCCAAATTGCCAAAAAGCAGCTGAAAAAATCTATAAAAATGGCAAATCAGATTATTGCTATCTGGATGCACCTCAACTTTTAAAACACGCACTCGGTCTTGCAAACACGCATTCTAATCGTTCAAACTTGTTGTATTTGTATTTCGATCTGGCTGATGATTCTTATATCGCAAAAGAACACCTTGTTGAAATAAATGGATTCAAGGAAGAAATTGGCGGAGAACTAAGTTTTCAGGCGATGACCTATCAGGAAGTGTTTCAAAAACTGAAAAGTAAAAGTACTGATCAGGATTACCTCGATTATTTGGAAGAGAGGTATTTTTAGTTAAAGATGGCCTTGTAAAACCGTCTCACCCAATGTATAGGGAGCTACTTTTATAACTGGAACCGGGGCAAACAGCATAACTATGTGTTCTAAAGAAATAACACAAGCAATTAGGTGTAGATAGGGACCTTGAAGACGGCAGAAGAACAACCGATTTTCCATAAGTTAAAGGAATTCCGGACCAAAGAATTACAGGCAGTTTGCCAGATATCCCAATTATCCGCCGTAGTATATTGGATGAACCTGAGATTTGTGTTACCAGTTTATTTGGTCGAATGATGATGGATATGCTGGTTGGTAGCTACTCCAATGCGAGCCGACACCTCATTCCGGTGCATTCAAGCCATTCGCAACCACCCCGTCAGCCTGCCGTGTTGGCAAAGTTGGGAGCTTTCACCTACGAGTGAGTTCAAAATATCTCCGGTCGGGTACGCTTCAAACTCACCGAAAAACCCGAAATCCGAATCAACCTTTTCGCTTAAGCCGCTTATAAAACCGTTTTACCCGTCTTTTGTTTACGCCGAGGTCGCTGTTGCCTACGCGGCTGGCGCTGCGGACGTGTACGATAATGACGGAATGGTCTTCATCCTCATTTTTATCCTTATCCTGTTCCTGATTCCCCTTTTTTTCGTGCAGGGCGATGTGCATGTCGTCTCGGTATCCGAAAATTTTGATTCGGAATACGGCATGAATGATATCGTTTTCGCCGGTCTCGACGGATTCGGCCTTCATGTCGTTCAGGACCTCAAGGACGGCAGTTTTTACGTTGCTGATCGGGGCGTGGACCTCCATGCTGCTGCGAGTACAGTTGGGCGTTTCGGGACAGGGTTCGAGCGGATTATCCGCTGAAGGGTCGGGAAGCATGGTAGGTGAAGGTTCGGAAAATGATGGAATGGCGGGGGAGCGTTCGGCCTCAGGCTTCCTGCTTGCCTACGGTCCCGAGCATTCGGTTTATGATGGCCGGCACTTTTTCAAGCACATAATCGATTTCTTCCGGAGTATTGTACTTGCTTAAACTGAACCGGATGGAAGATTTGGCGGTCGGAGTGACCATGCCGAGGGCCATAAGAACGTGCGAAGGCTCCACCGCACCTGATGTGCAGGCCGAACCGTTCGAAACGCAGATCCCTTCAATATCAAGATTCAGCAGCAGCATTTCACCGTCGAGGGATTCGGACTCATCCAGTGGAAAGGAGCAGTTCACGATATGGGGCACACCTTTATCGGGGCAGCCGTTGAAGGCAATCAGATCGGGAAAATGCTCCCGAAGTCCGCTCACCAGTTTTTTGCTAACGCCGGTGATATGCTCCACGTTGGCATCCCGTTCGTTAGTGGCAATCTCGATGGCTTTGCCGAGGCCTACGATACCGGCTACGTTCAGCGTGCCTCCGCGTCTGCGCCGCTCCTGAGCGCCGCCTTCCATCCACGCTTTCCATTTGGCGCCTCCGCGAATGTAAAGCACGCCCACGCCTTTGGGTCCGTGTATTTTGTGAGCCGATATGCTTAGAAAATCGATAGGGGTCTTGCTGACATCAACGGGCAGCTTGCCAATGCTTTGGACCGTATCGGTGTGGAAAAGCACCCCTTTTTCACGACAAACCCGGGCGATTTCATCTATGGGGTTAATCGCTCCGATTTCGTTGTTTACGTGCATCAAACTTACAAGAGC
Source organism: Balneolia bacterium (assembly GCA_003566395.1). Lineage (GTDB taxonomy): Bacteria > Bacteroidota > Rhodothermia > Balneolales > Cyclonatronaceae > Cyclonatronum. The sequence continues at coordinate 3,910 of PXDL01000358.1, forward strand.
CGTTTCATCGGTAATGGCATCGGCCACTTGTTCGGCGGTAACATATCCTTTGGGCCGTACGTCCAGCCAGCTTGCTTTTACGCCTTCTCCGCGGGCGTACTGTATCGGGTGAAGCACCGCGTGGTGCTCGATACGTGAGGTTACGATATGCTTTTTGCCGGTAGCCCGCACAACACCTTTGATAACGGCATTATTGCTTTCCGTACCCCCGCTGGTAAAAATAATTTCGGACGGCTCGGCGCCGATGGCCCGGGCAACCTTTTCGCGGGCTTCTTCTACGGCCACATTGCATTCGCGCCCCATGCTGTGAATGGATGAGGCGTTGGCGTAGTTATTTTCCAGATACGGCAGCATGGCTTCCAGTACACGGGGCTCAAGCCGGGTTGTAGCTGCGTTGTCGAGGTAAACGGTTGGCATAAGATTGACTGTTTAAAATTTCCTTACGGCTTTTATATTACAAGGCGAAATGGACGGGATTTCGTATTCCGATTCCCGAAATGAAAGTCTTTAACCCGAAATTACTCCAACAGAAAACAATCACTTACTTTAGAAAGCCTGAGGCATTCGTGAGATGTAGATCGTCTGCAAGGGTTTTCGGACCGACCTCTAAATTTAGAACGGCAAATATAAAGAAAATGGCCTCCAAACAGAAATCACTGCGCCACATATCATACCCATACGGATGAAGGTCCCGACCCGTTATGTACCTGTGCGTATGTGTCTGTTCAGCAAGAAGAGTAACATCACCCAAACCCAGACTAACATGATTTTGAAAACGGTTGCCGGCTTTTTTTTGATAGTTTTTCTGATGCTCCCCGCAGAGCTGTCGGGTCAGACGGGGGCGGCTACCACGCTCGACTGGATTCGGACGGTGGAGACCGACGAAGAGGCGCAGCTTTCCAGCCATCAGGCCGGCAGGGTTCACCCTTTGGTGCAGCGGCTGCTCATGATGTCCGAAACCTCATTTGAGCGGGGCTACACCACCTTTCATGACGATGAACGAACACCTCATGTTGACCTGATCATCTATACGGATGACGGTAATGCGGTACTGCCGGGCCGGGCCGTTCGGGTAGTGGACGGCATCTATGCGGTACGCGCCCGGAAAAGCGAAGTCGAAGCTTTTGTTAGAACCAACAGATACAGTTGGATAGAGCCTGCGCTTCAGCATGAAATAATGTTGAACCGCACAAGAGCCGAAACCGGTGCTGAAACACTGCATCACGGCCTGGTAAACGGAGTTTCTTATACCGGGGAGGGCGTCCTTGCGGCCGTTTTCGATACCGGCATCGACTTCACCCATCCCTCGTTCAGAAAGGGTGAACAGCTTGAGCAAAGTCGCATCGCCTTTATCTGGGATCAAACGCTGGAAACGCAGCCGGGCGAAACGATCTGGGAACCTCCATTCGATTACGGTGTGGTCTATACACGAAGCGATATCGAAGCCTTTCTGAGCGGGGGAGCACCCCTCAGGACTGATGACACAACAGGCCACGGAACGCATGTGGCCGATATTACCGCAGGCAGCGGGAATCAGTTCAGGGGGATGGCGCCCGGAGCCGATATTGTGGTGATAAAAGGCGGAAATCAGAACTTTTCGGCTTTTGATATTATTACGGCTGTGAAGTTCATGGAGCACCTCAGCGAAACCGAGCAAAAACCTGTGGTCGGCAACTTCAGCATCGGTGGTTTTTTTACCTCCCGCGACGGCACCGAACCCACCGAGCTTGCCATGGATGAAGCGATGAGCAGTCCGGGCAGGGTGATGGTGGCCGCAGCGGGTAACAGCGGCGGTCAGGACCGCTTTGTAGAAGGACGAGCCGGGCAGGAGCCGGTCCGGTTCAATGTACCTGAATTTACGCCGAACACCGGCCCCTTAAACGATGTGCTTTTGTTCGATATCTGGTTCGATTCACCCGCAGAAGCTACCCTGAATGTCGTGGCTCCTTCGGGCTTCACCTTTACCCTTGAACCGGATACCTTTGCCGTAGCCCAGGATTCATCACAAGGCGTCATAATCGGGGAAAACATCATTAGCCCGAACAATGGTGATCGTCGGATTACGGTACAGATTGCCGATGTGGTGGAATGGTATCCACCGGCAACCGGACAGTGGGAATTACAGCTAACCGGTACTACTGAAAACTACAAGGCGTGGGTCATACGGAATTCGGTGGGTAATCAGACCGTGGTGCCGGACGGAGCCACTACGGATTTCTCGGTGACCACGCCGGGGAGCGGGCGCTCGGTAATTACGGCCGGGGCTTACGTTACCCAGGATAACTGGATCAATTCCTTTAAGGATGTGCGCATTATTCCTGTTAACCCTATTGAAAGCAGGGCTTCGTTCAGCGGAATGGGCCCGACCCGCGACGGTCGGATGAAGCCCGATATTTCCGCGCCGGGTCAGGCTATAGCGGCTGCTTTTTCGGTTGACGGCGGCTATCCGCACCGCCTTGCCACTCCGGGCCTGAAGCATATTTACCTGAGTGGCACAAGTATGGCCGCGCCCGCTGTTGCCGGATCTGTGGCCCTGTTGCTTGAAGCCTTTCCACAGGCCCGGGGTGAGGATATCAAGAATGCGCTTATAGGCTCGGCCCGTAACGATGAGTTTACGGACGGTGGAATGAACAACGTATGGGGCGGCGGAAAGCTTGACGTTGCGTCAGCACTGTATTCGCTCAGCGGAGAGGAAAATGATTCACCCTGGTTGCCGGTACTTTATCACACGCCCGGAACGGTAAAAAATTCAGGAGAAGGCAGCATTTTGCTGAACCGGACAGAGGGAATTGTGTATCGCTTGCCGGAATTTTTCGGGGTGGTGAACGGCATCATCATGTACACCGGTGAACTTGCTGAAGGCGAACACGCAGGGGCCATGCTTGAGTTTCAGCTTGTGGAGCTTACCGGAAACAGAATAGGTGAACCGGTAGGGGAGGCGGTACGCGTTCCGGTATCTGATTTCCGGCCGTTTTATGAAGAGTTTGTGGATCTTTCCGGATTCGGTGTATTTGTGGACGACCGCAAGGCGAAGGGCATCCGTATCCGCATGGATGAAGATGATCGCAGTGATGCCGCCACCTTCGAGCTGCTTGCCAGATTCCTTGATGCCGGGGCGCTTTCATCGGTTTTCAGAGTCAATGCTTCGGAAGACCGCTTGTCCCCGATGAGTCCGGGTGAAACGCTGTATATGGATGTATCAGCAAGCATTTTTTCTGGTAGCTCCGACGATGTGCCGCCGGGGTACGAACTTCCCTTCATCGTAGATTTAGGCAACAACTATCCCAACCCTTTCAACCTGCAAACCGTGATTCCTTTTGAACTCGGGGAAGCCACAGATATTACCCTGGAACTGTATGATGTGATGGGCCGTAGAGTTGCCGTGCTTGAACGGGGCCGCTTTGAAGCCGGGCGTTATGAGCATCAGTTTGAAGCTTCGGGCCTGGCCACGGGGGTCTATTTTTATCGCCTGAGGACGGCAAGCCACAGTCTTACGGAAAAAATGCTGTTGATTAAGTAGGAGAGTGGGGAGAGTGGGTGAGTGGGTGAGTGGGAGATGGGGAGCGAATAGCGAATAGGAGAGTGGGAGATGGAGACCGGGGAATAATCGATAACCATCAGCTACATACGTCATTCTGAGCGCAGGTAATGTGGCGGGAGTTCACCATAGGCAGAATAAAACTGCAACCACGAACTCCAAATCAGCGCGTCATGCGAAGAATCCCCTTCGGTGAAAAATACCCTCCAGGCCAACCAATGCCCTCCTGACGGACGGGAGAGGGAGAGTAGGGGAGTGGGAGATTGGGAGATTGGGAGATGGGGAGCGAATAGCGAATGGGAGTGGGGGAGTAGGAGGCGGTGGAATTTGGCATCGGGCCATCCCCCTAAATCCCCCTTCGAAGAGTGACTTTTTCGACAACGCCCCGAACTACCGACGGTTCTGCATTCAAGAAAATCTTTGCAAAAAAGGTTTAAATTGGGAAAAGTTTTTCAAAAATAGCTATTATCACAAAAACCTGTTCACCATCCGATATCTCTGCTGTGGTCGTTAGCTTTGATGTTGAGGTCGCTCTGATTATCCAATTTTTTTGAAATGCCGGGCATGAAACTATTCCAGCGAAAAATCAATCATGTACTTCCGCGATTGGTAATTGTTTTAAGTCGTTATGTCTGTTTTTTGGCTGTCCGGAGAGTACCTTTCAGAACCTATATCGTTAAGCTGCAGCTGTTTAAACCGGAATATGTTTCCATCAAATAATTCTATTATGTATATCTCTTTGTTGAAACACGTTTTGCTTTTTTTGATCCTGCTGTTCATCACCACGCCCGGCCTGGCAAACGAGCCGGAAATGAATTGGGGACGTATAGACGCTTCCATACTTGAAACCGACGACCTGACCGACGACCCGGATGCGTCGGCCGTAATTCTGTTTGATAAAGCGGATGTCTATTTCAACGCCGACGGCAATCTTATAATTGAGCGGCACAGGCGCATCAAAATTCTTGATCCGGATGCCTCATCTTATACCGATGTTTCCATCAATCACAATCAGCGGAGCTTCAGATACAGACTTAGCGGATTACGTGCACAAACGATCAATCTGGACAACAACGGAAACGTGCAGACGGAACGCCTGCGCAGCAGAGACTTTTTTGAAGAACGGCATGAAGATAACTGGCGCACAACGAGTTTTACCTTTTCAGATGTGCGGCCGGGTTCGGTTGTGGAGTATGATTATCAGATACAGACAACAAGTACAATGTTTCTCATTCCCTGGTACTTCCAGCACGATGAACCCATCTTGTACAGCAAGCTTACAACCTATGTACCCGAGGTGCTGAGTTACCTGAATTACAGAACCGGAATGGTAAATGAAATTGAAATCTCATCTTCGGATCACTACCTGCCAAACCAACGTATTTTTCCTGACTTCCTGACCCGGTGGGGTGGCCGCATACAGGAGTACACGGCTGCCAATCTGCCTGCGATTCGTGATGAACCTTATATGACTACCGTGAATGATCATCGTACTAAAATTAACTTTCAGCTCTACCAGCGCGGAGTTGGCGGTTCGGTAGAAACGGTGCTTGATGACTGGGAAGAAATGGCGGCCCAGCTTTCGCTTCACAGCGATTTCGGACGTCAGCTCGGACGGGCCAACAGAGATATCCGGAACCGGGTTGAGTCGCTTACCGAAGGGTTGGAAACCGAACTGGAAAAGGCGCAGGCGATTTATGATTATGTCACCACATCCATTAGCTGGAACGGCAACCGCGGTTTGTTTTCTTCGGATGGTATCCGGCGGACATACAGCGAAAGCAGAGGCAGCGGGCCGGATATCACCTTTTTATATATCGCAATGCTACGTGAAGCCGGTATTGAAGCTTACCCCGTGATTTTGAGCACGCGGAGCAACGGCAGGATTTATCCCGATTGGCCGATTGTATCACAATACAACCACGTAGTAGCCTTCTTAGTGGCGGATTTCATGGAATACCTGACGGAGCCGCTATCACCCTACTTGCCGTTCGGCAATTTGCTGCCGCAATCCCTTAGCTATCTCGGTAAAATTATTGACAGGAATTATCACGGCTGGGTGGAACTCAATCCTATGGCAACCGAAACCAATCAGTCACTCGCCATGATGACAATGGATGAGCAAGGGGGAATTGACGGCCGCTTTCAGGTGCGAATGGCCGGATACGGAGCTCTTAATAACAGAATACGGCTGGCAAATCAGGTTGATACCGAAACCGAATTTGTGCTTAATCACCTGCTGAGCGATTTCCCGGATGCCGAAATCATCGAGCATGAAATACGGAATGTGGACGAGCGTAACTCACCTCTTGAGTCATCGGTTCAGGTCCGCAAAGAAGACTATGCCATGGTTGCCGGAGACATGATGTACATCAATCCGTTTCTGCTTAATACCTGGACCGAGAACCCGTTCACCCTGCAAAACAGAAGTTTTCCCGCGCAGTTTAATTATGGGATAGATCATCAGTACACCCTCAACCTTACCCTGCCCGAAGGGTATGTGGTGGAAGAGCTGCCGGAAAGTTCTGTGATCGCGCTTACGGAATATACCGCGTATCAGCAGGTCATACAGCCGATGGGTAATGTGGTACAGGTGGTTACGAACCTGAAGGTTGATGATCTTGAAATCGCCCCTGAATTTTATGAGCACCTGCAAGAGTTTTTCAGGCAGATCGTTTCGATGCAGTCTTCGCAGATTGTACTTAAAAAAGTAGAAGACGAAACCGAAGCAGATCAGGCCGATACTTCAGATGACGCAGAGTAAAAAACTTCTCCTGTTGCTGCCCGTTCTGGTATTTATCCTGAATCCGGGCACATCATTCGCAGACCGGCCCGAACTTGCCGTTAGCAATATCTCACCATTGTTGCAGCTTGCAAACGCGCCGGTGGTAATCCGTGAAGACGAGCGGGTGTTCACCTGGCGGGATGAAGGGCGCGGCCGGCTTGAAGTGCGCATGGTAATTACCATCATGAATTCGGACGGACGCTCTTCGGCAGTTCAACACCTGCCCTATGATTCTTTTACATCGGTGGGAAGGATTTCGGGACGGTTGTACGACAAAGACGGGGAACGGATCGGCAGGCTGCGAAACCGTCATATAACCGACCGTTCCGCTGTGTCGGGCTTTTCACTGGCCGAAGATGCCAGAGTGCAGGGGGTTGAATTTCATCATGATGAATACCCCTACACCTACGAGATCGAATACCGCTACGATTTCGAAGGTTTAATCAGCTTTCCGCAATGGTCGCCGCTGAACCGGCGGGCATCACTCGAGAAGAGCACCTATACGGTAGAGGTGCCCTCGGATCTTGAAATCAGATATACATCCCGGAATCTCGGAGGGGACGCCGACCCTGTAGTGATGCAGGAAAACGGACTAACCCGGTACAAGTGGAGCATCAGCGACAGGCCGATGGCGCG
>PXDL01000530.1 GCA_003566395.1 Balneolia bacterium
AATTCCGGGAACTACTCAGCGGAGGGGTTTCTTTCTTAACGCTCCACTCCAAGAGGTTCTTAACGCCATTTTTTCACAAGGCCGGATTGATGGGTGCCATTTGAAAACACTTTCTCCCCCAGGTCGAGCGGTTAATATTATCAATCAAGACCCTTAGTACGACTTCGGAACTTCATGACATCGTGGACTACAAAACGAATCTTAGTTTGATTATAATTCTTGAGGCACTCACAAAATCGGTAAAGGCCGCTTTTATACACCCTAAAGGACATTATTAATCGAACTCAGGGTAGTAGCCGCTTTTGTCTATGATATAAAAAAAGCCTGCTCCTAAGAACAGGCTTTTGCGCTTGGCGATACTTCTTGATGACTCGTTTAAGTTCCAGGTTTTTACTGTGTGATTGTAATGTAGGGATATGCGGTGACGGCATAGTGTCACGCAAAAAAAAGAAGCCGATATCTTTTCAGATACCGGCTTCTATTTATGTTGAAAAGAGCAGATCAACGCCCGCCTGGTTCTGCGTATTTTTCTACCCAGTCGCGTACCTGATGATACCAGTACACAGAATTATTGGGTTTCAGAATCCAGTGGTTTTCATCGGGATAGTAAATCAGCCGGGAATCGATGCCTTTGCTTTGAAGGGTGCGGAACAGCTCAAAAGCCTGTCCCACCGGTACACGCAGGTCGTTCTGTCCGTGGATAATCAGAGCCGGGGTATCAAAATTCTCTGCGTAGTAATGAGGTGATATCTTTTCGTAGATGGTTTTCCCGTCGAAATGGCTGCCGTCGTCTTCCCAGTACTCGCCAAAACGGGCTGAATGAACGGCAAAGTCGGCGGCCATTTGGGAATACATATTGTAAACCGGGGCGTGAATCAGCAGCGCATTGAATGGATGGTCCTTGCCGAGAAGAATGCTTGAGAGATATCCTCCGTAGCTACCGCCACCTGCAACCATCCTGTCTGCATCTATCCAGCTTTGATTACTGAACCATTCGGCAGCATTGATGGTATCTTCATAAGGTTTTGAAATCCAGTCGGGATTGATTGAGTCTGTGAAATCCTGCCCGAAACCGTCCGAACCGTGAAAGTTGTGCCAGGCCGTAACGTAGCCCCATGATGCAAACGTCTGGGCATTCCATCTAAAATGAAAGCCGTCGGTAATGCCGCTGTGCGGTCCTCCGTGGATGAGCAAAAACAGCGGATACGTTTTGGATTCATCGAAACCCGGAGGGTAGTGAACCCACATTTGAATGTCTTTCCCGTCGGCGCCGGTAAACGTTACCGACTCGTAGGTTCCAAGCTCGACATCGGCAAGTACATCATCATTAATGCTGTCGATGCGGTTGGTGCTGCCGTCTCCGGTATCCACTATGTGTATTTGCGGGGGATACAAGAAACTGTGGTTTTGAGCAACGAGGGTACCGTTTCCGGCTACATCAAACGATGGGAAATCAGTGTTTTGGGTGATCGGGCGAGGCTCACCACTTACCCGGTGGATGCGATAAATTCGTCGGGTTCCGGCATCCGAAACGGATGTATAAATACTGGAATTGTTTTCATCCCACACGAGCGAGCCTACCGAACGGTCCCAGTTTTCGGTCAGATTTTGCGTCTGCCCGGATTGTCTGTTGTAAACCTTCAGATTATTCGTATCGGCATAAAACCCCGGAATATTATTGCTGGTGTATGCCAGATTCCGGCCGTTGCGACTGAACCGCGGATTGGAATCAACCCCGATATTATCCGGGGTGATATTTTCAGCTTGTGCGCTTCCGGGTTCAATCAGATAAATATCAATTTTCGGATTGAAATCATCTCTATTGGTATCGCTTACGAAAGCAACCAGAGATTCATCGGCTGAAACATCATAACTGCCGGTTCCCTGAGAGGAACGCGGAAGCTGATGGCCCGAGGGCAGGGTGATGGCTTCCGGCTCGGATCCGCCGTCCTGATGAATACGGTACACATGTGCTTGTCGCTTTTCATCCAAATAACGATCCCAGGAAGAGTAGGGGAGCTCGGTCCATTTATGGGCCGAAACGTGAGACCTCTGATTTTCTTCCAGTTTTTCCTTCATCTCCTGCCAGTCTTTATCAGGAAACACATTCGAGATAAAGTAAATATGTTCGCCGACCCACTTGATCGCGCTCACTCCGGTGGGAACTTCGGAATGTCTTACAGCTTCGCCCGGTTCGCTGACAGGCAGGATATAGATTTGAGGAGCCTCGTCTTCATCCCGACGGGAAACAAAGGCCAGTTTGGTGCCTTCGGGGTTAAACGCGGGCTGTCCGTCGGCAGAACCGTGGCGGGTAAGAGGGCGCTCAACGCTGCCGTCCGACTTAAAAAGCCAAAGGTCGGTATGGGATTTATCATCTTCCATGGTGTATCGCGTAACGGGTGCAACAATCCAATCGCCATTAGGAGAAATGACCGGGGAGCCGATGCGTTTCATCTCCCATAATTTCTCCACACTCAGCGGGCTTTTTTCATCCTGTGCATTAGACTGTGCAACGCCCGATTCGAGCGAGTTCTCCGTAGTACTGCATCCGATACATGCCCAAGCCGTGAAAGGAAGCATCAGAATCAGCCAGGTTGTACAAAAGAAATGTTTCATAATTCGTGATTTAAATGAAACCGGACACACCCCGCTCTATAAAGCTGAAGGTGGTGACCGGATTAGAATTTAACAATCAGTTCTGTTCAGGTTCGCCTGTGGCCAGTCCCCGTCTTTTCAAAAGAGCATCGACGGTAGGTTCCTGACCGCGAAATTCTTTATAAAGCTCCATAGGCTCCCGGCTGCCGCCTTTCGACAAAATGTGCTGTTTGTATCTTTGTGATGCTTCCGACCCAAAACCGCCCTCTGCGTTCACATAAGTAAATGCATCGGCAGCAAGTACTTCACTCCACAAATAAGCGTAGTAACTTGATGCGTATCCGCCCGGCCAAACATGGTTGAAAAATCCTGATTTATATCTCGGCGGTACGAATTCCCAATCAACACCGTATTTGGCAAGCACGTCATTTTCAAACTGTTGCACATCGGAAGGAATTTCGTCTGAGCCGAGGGTGTGCCAGTCCAGGTCGAGAAGGGAAGCCGCCAGATACTCAAACGTATCAAAGCCCTGATTGAACTGCTGAGCTTCCAGAAAGCGGTCAAGCAGTTCTTGCGGGATGGGTTCACCGGTTTCGTGGTGAATGGCGTAATTTTTGAGTATTTCGGAATCAATAGCCCAATCTTCTTCAAACGTGGACGGGAACTCGACGAAATCGCGCGGGGTGGCGGTACCGGCAAGAGATGGAAATTTCACATCCGAGAAAAGTCCGTGTACGGCGTGGCCCATTTCGTGAAAAAGTGTGGTAACATTACCGAGGCTGATGAGGGCCGGCTCGCCTTCGGCCGGTTTTGGAATATTGAGCACATTCACAATTACCGGCAGATGCCCGTATAAATGATTCTGCACGACATAACTACTCATCCACGCACCGCCGCGCTTGGAATCACGCGCAAAATAATCGGCATAGAAAAGCCCGACCTGATCGCCGCTTTCATCAAAAACATCAAACACCCGAACATCGGGATGATAGACAGGCAGATCAAAACGCTCTTCAAAAGTGATGCCGTACTGACGTGTCATCGTGTAAAACACACCGTCGTGGAGCACACGGTCGAGTTCGAAATACGGGCGGATTTCGTTGTCATCCACATCATATTTTTGTGCTCTCACGCGCTCAGCGTAATATTCCCAATCCCAGGGTTTCACGTCATCTTCGATGCCGTCGGAGCGCATCAGTTCCTGAATTTGATCGGCTTCGGCTCTGGTATTTTCTTTAACGGCCGGGAGCATATTCACCAGAATGTCATACGCTGCATCGGGATGGGCCGCCATTTGCTGTTCAAGGCGATATTCGGCAAAGTTGTCGTATCCAAGCAGTTCGGCTCTTTCGGCACGCAGCCGCGCAATTTCAAGAATCACGGGCTGATTATCGATATGGCCGTCATGGCCGAGGCCGCGATAGGCGGAGGCTTCCCAAACTTTACGGCGGGTTTCACGATTATTCAGGCTTGCCGTAATAGGCTGACGGGTAGTATTTGTGATGCTCAGCAGGTAGTTACCGTCATGGCCCCGATCGGCAGCTGCTTCTGCCGCAGCACGAATACGGGAGTCGCTTAACCCGTCGAGTTCGTCCTTATTTTCAATAAGTACCGCACGTTCCTGACTGGTTTTGAGCACATTTTCGGAGAACTGCGTGCCGAGGGAAGAGAGCCGGCTGTTGATTTCCCTAATCCGTTCCTGCTCCTCATCATTCAAACGCGCGCCCGCTCTTACGAAATTTTGGTAATTGCGAATCAGCAGCTGTTCGGATTCAGCATCCAGGCCGAGTTCATCTTTTTTATCATACAAGGTCTCGATTCGGGCAAATAAATTCCGGTTCAGTAAAATATTATCGGAATGAGCCGACAGCATAGGCGAGAGTTCCGCTTGCAATGCCTGAATATCAGAATTCGTATGGGCGGACGTCATATTGAAAAAGACCCGCTGAACACGTGTTAAAATAACACCGGTGCGCTCCATGGCTTCAAGCGTATTTTCGAAAGTCGGCTCCTCGGGGTTATTTGCGATGGTTTCGATTTCGCGAAGCTGTTCTTCCATACCGCGTTCAAAAGCCGGCTTGTAGTGATCGAACGAAATCGCGTCAAAATCAGGAGCTTTGAAAGGCAGATTGCTGGGTGTGAAAAAAGGATTTTCCGACATGGATGTTTCAGAGGATTCAATTTCTAATTTTAGTTGGCCGTTACTGAAAGCGTTGAGTATCAGCCAGCTTCCGGCCGATAGGGCAATGAAAGTGAGTAAGAATGTTCGTTTCATATTCATATGAACAAGGTGTGGTTTGTTAGGTGTATATGCCATTTTATTCTGGCAAAATATAGTGATTAAAACAGAGCTGCTTCGACTTTTTTCTCCGCCCCCGGAAGAACCCAACAGGGCCGCGATTCAGCCTATGGAATGCGTTTATTTATGATAATTTCTTCCGGAACCTTAATGTCGTCAATTCCGAGACCAAACAGCGCGTAATCGTATTTGGCCGGATCAAGCGGGTCTAGCAGCCTCAGTTTCCCGGTTAGCTCAACTACAGCTTTCCAGTCGTTTTGTTTGCGACCTAAAAGCCCCAGACGGCGGGCGTGGCGAGCCACATGCACATCCAGCGGAATCATAAGCTCGGAGGGAGACATGAAGGTGAAAAGGCCGGTATCAACCGGACTGTTGGTGCGAACGGTCCAGCGCAAATAGAGCCATAAGCGTTTACAGGAGCTGTTTTTGTCACTGCTGGCAATATGTTTACGAGTTCTTTCCGCACCGGTGTGAAAAGCCAGAAAACGCTCATGGAAAACCGCCATAAGATCGCGACCGGTAGAAAGGGCCTGTGTGTAAACATCTTTCCAAAACGCTTCAAAACTTCCGAAATCGTGAAGAATTTTCTGCAATACTCGGATTAGTGAACCGACATCTCCCGCCGTAAAGGTACGGTGGCGGAATCCGTCAAGGGCTTCCTGGTCGGCTTCGGAAAAGCTTGAAATAAATGAAGCGGGACGATGCTCCATCCGCTCCATAAGTTCACTTACTTTCGCAATGACGATATCGCGCCTTCCCCAGGCCATCAGGGCTGCGAAAAAACCGGCGATCTGCTTGTCGGCCGGGTCATCATAGGCGTGCAAAAACAGCACGGGATCATGATCGATGTAACTCGTTACTTCAACCTTCTCAACTACGTGATCAAGGAAGGGTTTGAGTTCGGGTATGCGCTTCAGCGCGATGGTTTTGTGTCGTGAACTTCTTTGTGGCGGCAACGAAATAGGTGTTGGATGAGCTTAGAACGGGGAGTCTCCATCCGGAAGCTTATCCGGGGCGGAAGGGGGAAGGCTCGGTCTGCGGCTTTCGCCGGGAGGAAGCTGAGTTCCGGAGGCGTCGGCAGTTTCGTTCTCGTCGTCAAAAAACGGATCTACGGAAACGCTGTCGTCGATCATGCCGCCGCTGTCGAATGATGTCAGGTTTTCAAAACGGGCGTATTCTTTCACAAATTGAAGTTTTACGTCCCCAACCGGGCCGTTACGCTGTTTGCCGATGATAACTTCGGCGATTCCTGCCGTGTTGTGGCCTTCATCGTCGGACGTAATGCCATAATACTCGGGCCGGTACAGAAAACAAACCACATCGGCATCCTGCTCGATTGAACCACTTTCCCTTAGGTCACTGAGCTGCGGCCGCTTGTTCCCTCCCCGCTGCTCCACCGCGCGGCTAAGCTGAGACAGCGCAATTACGGGTACGTCCAGCTCTTTGGCTAATCCTTTTAATCCCCGGGAAATGGTAGCGATTTCCTGCTCCCGGTTGGAATTACGGTCGTTTACATTACCCCGCATTAGCTGAAGATAATCTACAATAATAAGGTCGATGTCGTGCTCGCTTTTCAATCTGCGGCACTTCGAGCGCATCTCCATTACACTCAGGGCAGGGGTGTCGTCGATAAAAATTTTCGCCTTAAATAACCGGCTCGCGGCGTCAATTAGCTTCTTGAATTCGGTATCGTTCAAGCGTCCGGTCCGGGCGGCCTGTGCATTTACTCGGGCTTCCATGGTAAGCAAACGCTGGATAAGCTGCTGATCCGACATCTCAAGACTGAAGATCGCTACGCCTGCCTGTTTTTCGGGATTTGGAAAAAGCGCGGCATTCCGGGCAACCGAAAGTACAAACGCTGTTTTTCCCATAGACGGCCGGGCGGCAATAATGATGAGATCTCCACGCTGCCATCCCGCCGTCCATTTATCAATATCGAGGCCGGTAGGGATGCCTGTAATACCACCGTCTTTACCACGCATATCCTCCAGATACGCCAACGTTTTTTTCAGAATATCACTGATGGCGTTGGAATCGGCCCCACGTTTTGAGTTAGCCAGTTCATAAATGGTTTTCTCGGCTTTGTCAAGCAAATCATAGGCATCACTGGACGTGTCATAAGAATCCTTAATGACGTCTGTGAAGGAATGGATGATGGTACGCTTGATCGCTTTTTCGGTGAGAATCTGGCAGTGATACTCAATATTGGCCGCCGAACTAACCGAGCGGGTAAGCTCGCTGAGATAACCGGGACCGCCGATTTCATCAAGAAGCTTCCGGTCGCGCAGCTCATTTTCCACGGTAAGAATATCCAGCGGATTGCTTTTTTCGAACAGCTCGAACATGACCTCGAAAATATTCCGGTGCGACTTCCGGTAAAAGTCGCCGGGCTGAAGAAGTTCGAGCGCGGTAGTCGCGGCCTCATGCTCAATAAGCATGCCTCCAAGCACGGCTTCTTCAATTTCCACGGCCTGTGGAGGAAGCACGCCGCCGTCCTGGTAGCCGGTGTCTTCTTCCTTGTTTCTATTATACGATGCTGAGTTGTTTCCGCTTGCCATGCTGCTGTTGCTGTAAATACTAAATGTGGGTTATAGTGACGGGAGCAGGGGTTTCGCGCCGATTTCGTCGTAACGGGCACGTAATTGCTGTATATCGGCCCATGTATCGCGCTTCAGGTGTTTGTTCCGGAGCAATGCGGCCGGATGATACGTAACCGTAAGCTGATAATCGGTTCTGTATGTGTGAAATGTGCCGCGAAGTTCTTTAAGAGGCTGAGTGCTTTCAAGCAGCGTCTGAGCCGAAACCAAACCGAGGCACAAGATGAGTTTAGGTTTGATGATGTCGATCTGACGCTCCAGGAAGGGGAGGCTGCGCGCGCGTTCTTCCGGTTTGGGATTTCTGTTATCAGGCGGTCGGTGCTTCAGAATATTCGCGATATAAATATCCTTTCGCTCAATTTTTATCGCTGCCAGTATTTTGGTTAACAGCTGACCCGATGCACCTACAAACGGCTCTCCCTGTGCATCCTCTTTAGCCCCCGGTGCCTCACCGATAAGCATCAAATCCGCTTCCGGGTTGCCCTTGCCGAATACAAGCCTGGTGTTTTCCAGATCTGTCTTAAGCACCTCGGCTTTTTCACAAAGGGCGCGAAGTTCGTCAAGGGTGGTGCAGGCGTTGAGTTGTTCGTCCATACTCATGCTTGGTTCAGAATTATCGGAGGTGGCTTTACCGGAAGTGATGTTGTTATCGACCTCTGAAGGAGCAGATAAACTTGAATCTGAATCCGAAGAGTGAAAATCGAGGGATGAGACCGGAGCATAGATTTCTTCCTCGAGTTCAATGAAACGTCTTATTTTTTCCGCAATTTGTTCGGTATCCTTCATGAAGAAGACCTATAATTATTCTATATAAAAAATGCCAATAAACTGTACATCAAGGTATTAGCATAATTCAGCATAATGGATGTTAATACAGTTTCAAGATACGATAAACAGCCTGCAGAACAAGGTGCTTTTGAGGCTATTCTTCCACCCGCGCGCCCCGACTGTTGATTTGCGAAACAAATATATCCCCCTGAAGTCCTGCGTTTTGAAGCCCTTCGAGCATGGATTGCGCTACCCGTCTTGCTGAGGTTTCACCTCTGCATAAAGCAAAAACCGATGGGCCGGAACCTGATATGCTGCATCCCAGCGCTCCGGCTTTCATCGCTTCACTTTTCATGATTTCAAAACCCGGAATAAGCAGCGAACGCACGGGCTCAAAAATAATATCGTTAAGCGAACGGCCGATAAGCTCATAGTCGCTTTGAAATAATCCGGCAATTAATCCACCCAGGTTGGACCATTGAACTACGGCATCTTCCAGCCGAACGCGGCGCCGGAGTACATTACGGGCGTCTTCAGTGAGGATTTCGACATGCGGATGAATGACGCTGCACCAAAGTTCGTCGGGATGCGGCAGGCGTACGATATCGAGCGGATTGTAGCTGCGAATCAGGATAAAACCGCCCAGCAGGGAAGGCGCTGCATTATCGGCATGAGCAACGCCACAGGCCGCTTTTTCACCCTCCATCGCAAAAATGAGCAGTTCCTCCCGTGTAAAGGGAGAACCGAGCAGCTTGTTTACGGCCAATACGGAAGCAGCCGAACTGGCCGAGCTTGATCCGAGTCCGCTTCCCAGGGGCATCTGCTTGTGGATTTCCATTTCGACGCCGGAGGTTTCTCCCAGCTTCTCAAGCAGGGCCAGTGCACTTACTCCGGCCGTGTTTTTCCGGGGATCGAGCGGAAGTTTACCGTTATCGCCCGTAATTGTGGTGATGCGAAGCCCCGGAGTAGTGGATTTTCGAACCGTAACGCGGTCACCGGGCGCATCTATGGCAAAGCCGAGAGAATCGAATCCACAGGCGACGTTGGCCACCGTTGCAGGAGCAAAAACAGTAACGGACATGGTTGGAAAGAATTAGAAGATCAAATTAGCGTAGTCCGGCCCGGATAATATCGCCCAATACGCCGCTTGCCGTAACGGCGGGACCCGCACCGGGACCCGCGACCACCATCGGACGCTCGCTGTAGCAGTCCGAATGAATCAACACGAGATTATCTGTGCTCTGAAGATTGTAGCAGGGGTGGGAGTCATCAACCTGTTGGAGGGAAATACGCGCACCGTTTTCATCCACTTTGGCTATGTACCGGAGGCGTTTTCCATCAGAGGCCGCTTTTTTGTAGCGGGCTTCGAATTCATCATCCACCGATTTCAGCTCGTTCAGGAAATCATCTGCCGAGCCTGACTCGAACAGGTGTGCCGGCAATAGCGGCTCCATTTCAATATCCGAAAGTTCCAGGTGATGTCCGGATTCTCTGGCAAGAATCAGCAGTTTACGCGCCACATCCATACCGTTCAGGTCATCCCGCGGGTCAGGTTCGGTAAATCCTTTTTTTCTTGCCTCGGACAC
This sequence comes from Balneolia bacterium, assembly GCA_003566395.1. GTDB lineage: Bacteria > Bacteroidota > Rhodothermia > Balneolales > Cyclonatronaceae > Cyclonatronum. The sequence continues at coordinate 9,846 of PXDL01000530.1, forward strand.
AAGAGTAGAAAACGGCTTGCTTCCATCAAACTCATTAAAAAGATAGCTAAGAGTACCCGAAAGCACGCCTTCCACCGAATGGATGCGGTCGCCCGTGTGGTGCATTTCCTGTATGGTTTTGATCACCGGGAGTCCTGCACCAACGTTGGTCTCATACAGAAAAGCAGCATTGTGGTATTTGGCCGTTTCCTGAAGCTGATGATACCGGGCATCGGAGCCGCTGCAGGCTTTTTTATTGGGTGTAACTACCGATATGCTGTGTGAAAGAATCTGCTCATATGTATTGGCAACGGTTTCCGAACTGGTGCAGTCAACAACCACGCTGTTGGGCAAATTCAGGTCGTAGCATTGTTTTAGGAACCGGTCCAGGTTCATCGGACCACCGCGCTCTTCCAGACGTTCACTCCAGTCGGAGGAGTCGATGCCGTTGAGATCGATCAGCATCTTTTTGCTGTTGCACATCCCGATAATACGTGGCTCCACTTTCAGAGAATCAGATAAGGATTCCTGCTGCCTGAGAAGCATGTTTACCGCCGTGGCTCCGATCAGCCCGACTCCCACAAAAAAGAGATTCATGGATTTACGCCCGGCAAGAAAGAACGCATCATGGATGGCAATCAGCGCTTTTTGTTCATCGCGGCGGGAGATGACCACCGAGATGTTAAGCTCAGACGATCCCTGAGCTATCGCAGATACGTTTACCCCGTTTCGGCCCAGCGCCTGAAACACTTTTCCGGCAATACCGGGCGTGGACCGCATGCGCTCACCTACAACGGCAACTACGCACATCTGATCCTCCACAACGATATCGGAAATGGTGCCTACCTGAAGTTCGAGGTCAAACGCCTCGCTTAAAACCTGTTTGCTGAGCGCGGCATGTTCGGGGCTCACGGATATACAAACAGAATGCTCGCTCGAAGCCTGGGAAATCAAAATGGTGTTAATCTGATGCGATGCGAGCGCTCCGAAAATGCGTTCGGCCACACCGGCAACGCCCACCATTCCGGCC
>PXDL01000406.1 GCA_003566395.1 Balneolia bacterium
CCCGAAGCAGCTGAAGTTACCCTTGAGGTCTTCAACCTGCAGGGTCAGCGTGTAGCTACACTGGTTAGCGGTCAGCAGAACGCCGGTGTTCACGTAGCAACCTTCGATGCGTCCCGCCTTGCTTCAGGTGTTTACCTGTATCGCATTCAGGCAGGCAACTTCACACAGACAGAAAAAATGATGCTTGTGAAGTAATCTGAAGGATAAGCTGAGTTTAGGTACGGAGTAAAAACCCGGTACCGCTCAAAACATAACCCTCTGGTGCTCATGCATCAGAGGGTTTTTTTATGATGTGTAATTATTTATAAAGACGCCCCCACTGTGGTGAATTGTAACAGATAGTTTGTACTTTGAATGATTCTTGCCGCCATAGTGTATTAGAAGAACTGAACAAGCTTTTATCAGCCGGCGAGTATTTGTGCCGGGTCGGCTTAGAAATGAACTACGACACAATCAATACCTAAATTCAGGACATTTAACATGCGAAAAACGTTACAAGCTACAGTACTTCTGCTGTTCTTTATATCAACCTTCGGATCAGCAAATCTGAGCGCCCAGTTTACAACTCCGGGCGAAGGGCTTACGCTTACATTTTCTGATCTTGTGGACCTTTCAGAAGGTGTAGTAACTCAGGATGAAGACGGGTTTTTCATAAATGATGAACTTGTAATTGCGGCATCCGACAAACTTGAGATACTCGAAGAAACCCTCATTCGGGTACAATCCGGTGTTCGTATCGAAATACTTGGTGCGTTCGAATCCAATCCCCTTTCGGGTATGGTTACGTTTACAGCGGCGGATACGACCGAACTAAGCCAAAATTTTCGCGGTTTCCGGTTTGAAGATGCCGATCCCGCCATCTTCCGCAACACCACGGTAAAATACGGCGGCGGGATTCAGTTAATAGGTACCTTCGCGGAATTCGAAGATTGCGTGATGCGTAACAACGGTTCTTCAAACGTGTCCAACGCCATCACCTTTAGCGGAAGCAGCCCGGTCATCAATAATTGCGACTTCGTTGAGAACCAGCGCTCGGCAATCGGTTCCGGCGCAAATGTGCAGGGCTCTCCTCAAATTACCAACAGCCGGTTTATCCATAACACGATGGATAACTCCAACAGACCTCAGATTAATCTTGGGCCGGGAGCTCCGGGTGATACACTTCGGATAGAAAACAATTATATCGAAGGGCTGAACGACAATGCCGGAGGGATCGGACTAAGTAATCTGTTAGGGTCAGGAACAACTGTGGCTTCGGTTCGCAATAATACGATTGTGAATAATCGTTACGGAATTGCGCAAATCGGCAATAACATCAGTACCGTAATCGAAGACAACATCATTCTTGATAACGACATTCAGGGAAATCCAAATCTGGGCGGAAGCGGAATTAACTTCAACGCAGGAGAACCCACCAATACAACCATCGCCCGCAGAAATCTGATTTCAGGGAACCTTTGGGGGGTAACCATACAGGGCGAGGCACAGCCCTCTTTCGGTACCGAAGACAACCCGGGCGGAAATGTGTTTTTCGACAATGAAAACGGCGGGGTTACGTATGCACTGTTTAACAATACACCCCAGCCGATTAACGCCGTAGGCAATTACTGGGGCGATAATACGGTGGAGTTTGCCGAGAGTGTTATTTTTGATGAAGACTTTAATCCATCTCTCGGACCGGTATCATTTATACCCATCAACACACTCCATCCGGAGTTTGAAAGCTTTAACTTTTTGGCCGAAGAGAACCCGGATCTGGATTCGGATTTTATAGGCGTGATTGACGCAGAAAATGCAGAAATCACCTTTGAATTTCCGTTTGATGTGAATTTCAGTAATCTTATCCCCTCAGCTTCGGTCGCGCTCGGCGTGGAATCCGATACCGATCTTGATGAGCCGCGCGACTTCTCCATGCCGGTTTCCTATACGCTCTCCGTACCACACGGAGAAGAGCAAGAGTGGACGGTAATTGTAACGCAGCTGGATCCACCCCCAACCGTGGTTCAGTATGTACATGCATCAGCAGACCCGGCCGCCGAACTGGTGGATGTGTATGTGAACGACGAGCTTGTGCTTGAAGCATTTGAGTACGGTACGGCAACAGAGTTCATCCTTACGCCGGTAAATGAGGAGCTTAATGTAGTTGTTACGGTTTCCGGTACCGAAACTCCGGTGATTGAAAAGGCCCTTACTCTGGACTTCGATGTCCTGTACAGCATAACCGTTACCGGTGTTGCTTCCCCTGAAGAGTTTGCACCCAATCCGGACGGTGCCGATACCGGGCTGCAGCTCTTGGTAACCGAAGATGTGCGTATTCAGTCCGGTTCTGAAAGCGATGTGGAGTTCTATATCCTGCACGCTTCCACAGACGCCCCGGCCGTGGATATCCGGGCGAACGGCACGCTGCTGGCCGAAGGGATTTCCTACGGGGAGTCAACACCATACCTGAACGTAAGCGCCGATACCTATGAGATAGATGTGCTGGTTGCAGGCACCGAAGACATCGCCGCCCGTTTCGAGGCCGATCTGAGTATGCTCGGCGGAGGAGCCGCGCAGCTTGTTGCAAAAGGCTTCCTTAACCCAGCCGATAATCAGAACGGCCCGATGTTCAGCGTAGCAGCCGTGCTTCCGAACGGAGAAGTGATAGGCTTCGAAGGTGTTACCGGCGACAAACCGGGTAATGAAATCCCCGCAGAATTTGCCCTTGAACAAAATTACCCGAATCCATTCAACCCGACTACCAATATCCGGTTTTCAATAGCCGAGCAGTCTGATGTTACCCTGGAAGTGTACAACATCCACGGACAGCGCGTGGCAACGCTTGTGGAGGGAAACCGGGCGCGTGGTCAGCATACCGTTGCATTTGATGCACAGCACCTGGCATCGGGCGTATATCTCTACCGTCTGCGTGCAGGATCAGAAGTGCAAACGCGTAAAATGATGCTCGTGAAATAAACACTTCCCGACAGAGTATATTTCATTTCAAAGGTCCGATTTCTTCAGCAGAAGGCGGACCTTTTTTTGTTGTTGGAGCATCAGATAGCGGAAAAGTAAAGCAGGCTGTAAATCGAACGTACAGAAGTCGGGGGATATAGAAACGTTTAAATAAACAACCCCGATAGCCGCGCTTTATGAGTCGTCGGAATCATGCACATGTTAAGTATGTAATGATTTGATATACGTGATGAAGTTGTTAGAGAATTGCTTAAAGTCCGGTTTATAGAGATGATATTACAATAGTATTAAAATTATTTTTCAAGATGTTAGGATGATATCAGGAAAGCGTTCGAGGATTAACACACAATAAATGTGATAAAATATAACGGGTATATCAGAGAGTTGATCTTTTTAAAATTTGTTTAAAGCTCCTGTTTTATTTGGGCTTGAATTAATATCAGAAGGGATTAAAAAGATTTACAACTAACAACAATACAAGACTCGTCGGCCTCATTAGTTTATATTTATCAATGTCTTGGATGATGTTGAATATGTGGGTGGAGGCGCTTTATTTCATTTAAAAACTAATCAAATTAGTTTAACGGTCACTTCAACAACTAACTAAACGAGGTCATACTTATGTTTAAAAAGATACATCTGTTTTCGGCTTGTTTGCTTGCTTTCTGCCTCTTAGGATTTGGTGGTGTGCAGGCGCAGACGGGAACATTGTCTGGTACAGTGACCGATGCCGGAACCGGGGACGAACTCCTTGGTGCAACGGTATTGATAACTGAGCTAGAAAGGGGTGCACCTACGAACTTATCCGGCGAGTATATAGTAGAGGATATCCCCGTAGGTACATATCAGGTTCGGTTTTCCTATGTAGGTTATCGTTCACAGACTGTGGAAATCGCAATTTCAGAAGGAGCAAATACTTACAATGCAGAATTGCAGGCCGACGCAACCGGCCGTGAGGAAGTTATTGTTACCGGTATTGCTTCAAGAACTTCCAGGGAAATATCTGAGGTAGCCGTGTCCCGAGTTGATGCCGCTCAGTTTACTGAAAATGTTTCATTTCAGGATCTGTCTCAGCTAATTGGTGGCCGGGTTGCCGGTGTAGGTGTTCAGCCGTCAGGTGGAACAGTTGGTTCCGGAGTACGTTTTAATATGCGTGCCGGCGGCGGACTTGGAGGGCAAGGTCAGCCTCTCGTCTTTATTGACGGAATCCGTATAGACAATTCCGAAGTCGAAGGTCCGGGCAGAGGTGGACAGGGTGTTGGTACACTTTCCGACCTCAATATGGACGAAGTTGAGAGTATCGATATTCTGAAAGGTCCTGCAGCTGCAGCGCTGTACGGAACAAGTGGTTCCAACGGAGTTGTGCTTATTACCACCAAGCGTGGTTCTGCTTTAGCCGAAGGCGGACTGAGTGTGAATGTTCGCACTACGCGGGGTACAAGCGAGTTCGCCCGTCAAAGCCAGACCGAACAGTTTTTGTCCGAGCAGAGCGTTAACGATGTATTCAGGACCGGACTACTTGAGCAGTACAGCATAAATGCACAGGGTGGTTCTGAGTTTATCCGCTTTTACACATCCTACAATCAGCGTTTTGAGGAAGGTATCCTGCCGAGAAACTATATGGATCGTCAGAATTTCCGTGCCAACTTCGACGCCTTTCCGCGTGAAGACCTAACCCTGAGTGTTAGCGCCGGATTTTCGCAAAACGAAATCGCACTTCCTGATAACGACAATAACGTAATTGGATATCTCGGAAATGTAATCCTCGCACCAGGCGGAGATGACGGTACTTTCGGTTTTACTGCTGAAGAAGCTATTAATGCAATCGAAGATGTGAGCCGTCAGAACCGTTTCCTCGGTTCGGTTCAGCTTCAGTTTCGTCCTATCGATAACCTTGAGCTTACAGCCGGTGTGGGATATGACGGTTCCAGTTTGCGCCGGGATGAAACCATCCCGCCGGGATTCTTTGTCACAGGCCCCGGAACTCAGGGACAAAGGTATGTGCTCAACCGTTCCAACGAGCAGTACACCTACGATTTAAATGCCCGGTATAACTACGAAATAACTGACGGAGTTACAGCTTCTTCTGTAATTGGTACCCAGTTGTTCGAAAGAACCCTTCGTTCTTCTTTTAACCAGAAGAGAGGTTTTGCTTCCGCATTTATTTCCAATATTGGTGCCGGTGATGACTTCATCGATGCAGATGAAAACTTTCTGAATAACCGGGAAGCGGGAATTTATTTCGAGCAGAATTTTAACTTCAATAACCAGTATATATTTAGCATCGGTGGTCGTCAGGACTTTGCCGCAGCTGTTGGTGAAGAAGCTCCAAGTATTTTCTATCCTAAAGCGAGCGTAGCGGTACGTCTGGATAACATTCTGGAATTGCCGGATTATCTCGATTTCCTGAAGCTGCGTGCAGCTTATGGTGAAACGGGCCAGCTACCCGGATTCAACGATGGTGCACAACGTCTTTGGGCCGGAACCAACTCCGCTTACGGAACAGGTGGTATAATTGACTTCCTGGGTAATCCGGAAATAGAGCCGGAACGTATTCGTGAGCTTGAATTCGGTTTGGAAGCAGACCTTTTCGGAAGATTGGGTCTTGACATGTCCTACTACAGATTGTGGGCCAGTGACTCCATCATTGATTTCCGTGAAGCACCTTCTTCAGGTGTTACTAACCTGGTGCCGTTTAACGTTGGTGGAGTTGAAGGCCACGGTGTTGAGTCCACGCTGAGTATTACAGCGTTTGAATCTCGTGATACCTCACTTGATTTCGACATCGCCTACGCCTATCAGCGTGCTGAAGTAACCGACCTTGGTGGTGCGCAGCCGATTTTTGACGGATTCAGTGTACAGGTTTTCAAAGAAGGTATAGAACGGTCTGCTTTCTACCTTCCTGTGGTACGCGGGGCATTGTTTAATGATGACGGTGTGTACATCGGCCCGGACGTGGACGAGGAAGCTTCCGAAATTGGCTCACCTTTCCCGAACCACACCGGTTCATTTGCAATGAATTTCCGTGCGCTTCGCAACCTGAGCGTATATGCGCTCGTGGATTGGGCAGCCGATCTGTATATCTATAACAATACTCGCGAGTTTGCCATCGACTTTGGCAACGACAGAGAGGTAGCAGAGCTTAACGCTCGCTTTGCAGATCTGGATCCCGGAACAGCCGAGTATATGGAAGTAGCCGAGCAGTTGGCATTCCTGAACACTTCTTTCCCGTCTAATATGGTGGAAGAAGCCGACTGGTTGAAACTGCGTGAAGTTAGTGTCTCTTACAACTTCACTGAACTGATTAACAACTCAGATTTAGGCAACTATGTTAACAGTGCGTCTCTGTCTGTGGGTGGTCGTAACCTGTTTACCACTACTAAGTACAGCGGACTTGATCCGGAGGTAAATTTCGACGGAGCAAGAAGTCTTATCCGCGGACAGGACTTCCTGACCATGCCTCCTTCTCGTCAGTTCTTTTTCACTGTATCACTCGGATTTTAATTTTAGGAGCAACTGATTTATGAGAAAATTTAAATTAATAAGTATCCTCATCCTTGTTTCCGGCCTTATGCTGGCCGCTTGTGACGACTGGGTGCTGAATACTGAAGAACAAGTTGATGTGACAGAGGATGAATTCCTCGACGACCCGGCAGAAATTCCTTTTCTGATTACCGGTGTTGAGGCACAATTTGCCTTTACATGGACACGTCTCGGACTTATCGCCGATCTCACCGCAGATCAGCTTATTTTCGATGACGTGATGGACCTTGCTACGTTTCCTACCTACCGCCAAATCGGAAGTAACTTCCGCGGAGTGGGCAACCAGACGGTTTTCACCAATAACACTGTTCGTAATGCGTACACGCCGTTGAACGGCTGGAGATTGCTGGCAGACGACCTTCTGGAGCGCATAGATCGTATCCAGGAAGAACTTGATCCTGATCTCTATGATCAGGCTGAGTTCGTGGGTAACTTCTACGGAGCACTGGCCCGATATATGATTGGGTTTTACTTCGAGGATTTTGCCTGTGGTGAAAATGCCGGAGTAGGACAGCCTGCTCAGGAATGTATTGATGAATTCGGCGGGCCTATCGAAAGAAGCGCAGTTATCCGTGCCGGAGACATGGCTGTAAATGAAATACTGCCACGCCTCGCCGCTGCTGAAGCTGTTGCTCCGAGCGATTATGAAGTGCGCGTGATTAACACCCTTCGTGCCAGAATGCATCTGTTCCTGGGCAATTACGGCGAATCGTATGCTGCGGCTCAGAACGGTCTGGAGCAGGGCGATGAGCCTTTCCAGAGTCTGCATAATGTTCAGGCAGCTAACGAATACTTCTTCGCTGCCGGAGACGGAAGAATTCAGGTTATTCCTGATTACCGGTTTGCCGAGTACATTGATGAAGACCCTGATGAAGCAAATCGCGTTCTTCTGAGACAAGCACCCGAAAGTCTTGTGAACGTGGATGAGCCTCGTTTTCAACAGGATATGTATCCTACCCAGGCATCCCCAATGGATTTTCATACCTGGCAGGAAAACCATCTGATGCTCGCTGAACTTGCTGCTCTTCACGGACAGGCGGGCAACGCTGAAGAACTGGTAAATGAAGTCCGTGATTCCCACGGAATCGGTCCTGTGGCCGGAGGAGTCACCGAAGAGGTGATCATCGAAGAGCGTGATAAAGAACTCTTTCTGATGGGTGTACGCATGTTCGACCTGCTTCGCTTCGGAATCTGGCCCGAGGAAGTTCTCGGTACCGAAGGCTTCGGTGCATCTATTGCCGGTCAACCGGTAGGAGCCTGGAGAGGTATCCCCATTCAAAACGATGAGCGGAACGATAATCCGTGTATCGATAACCCGGATGGTGAAGGCTGCTGATGTAAATTCACATCATAGTAAACTGTCCACCGGGCAGTAATATCTTAAGCCGGATGTCTGTACTTCACAGGCATCCGGTTTTTTTTGTGTGGTATGTACTTTTATCATTCGGCATCATAACTTTGGTATAGTTGTCATCGTAAACGAGTGGCATCTGAAGAATAGCACAGAGAATGCCCCAGAAACGGACGTCAGCCCTCCCGACTCCGTGGGCAAGGCCTCAGCTCCATCGGCCTCTTCAGGATTAAAATTCTGAAACCTCAATTTATCTGTATAAAGGAGTAAAATATGCGTAACTGTTTCATAGGTGCGCTGATATTGGCCGCGATTATATTCGATCCGGCAAACGGAGCAGCCCAAAATCTAACCATCGTTTCCACAAGTCCTGATCAGGGTCAGGTGGAAGTCGAATCTTCGACCACCGTTAGCTTTACCTTCAGCCATATGCTGGATGAGCTTTTTGAACCGTGGGACGCCTATCTTGTCGGTCCGGAGCAAAACCTTTGGTACGACGGCCCCTATATTTCGGAAGACCGATTTACTATGTGGTTCGACGTAAGCCATTTTAATGAAGGTCAATATGTCTGGGTAATTACAAACGCGGAGGGAGTAGAACTGAATGAGCTTGCCGAACCTTTCGTGCTGCGATATACCCTTGCAGATACGTATGAAGACGGCGCGATATACGGCGAAGTGACCTTCAGTAATTCAGCTCCCGGGGAGAGAAATCAGCTTGTTAGTCTGCCTTCATTCCTCAAAAATAAACCCGCAGCTGCACGGGAATTACACGTGCAGGAACCATCGGAAACTGTAAAAGCTCTTCTGGGTGATAAAGCGTCGGTTAAAGCACTTACAGGTCTGAAAGGAGCCGGTACATTTTCAGAAAACGATGTACTGTTGCTGCTTTTTGATGGAGACCCGTTCGATTACGAGCAAGAAGAGTGGGTTAATTTAGTCGCAGCTGCGGTAGCAAATTCTGAGACCGGTGAATACAGCATTGATCGCCTCAGAGCCGGTGAGTATTACCTTCTTGCGCTCTCCAATTTCAATGCAGGCTGGTTTACCCACTACGGTTTATATGATCCCGGTCAGACGGGGAATATCTCTCCGGTTACGCTGGAGCAGGATCAGCAAATTTCCGGAATAGATATCGTAATGTATCCGTTTGCGGATGTTACCGCCGGGGCTTTATACCCCGCCATGCAGAGTATAATGGATGAATTCATGACGGGTTTTGAGCTCAAAATGGTGGTTGCTCCATTTATGAATGAACCGACCGGGAAAACGGTATTCTGGGTGTATGTTTTTTACCATCCGGAACTGGAAATAGCTTCCATAGCACGAATAATGCCTGAGCCTATGGGCCTTCAGGATATCGAATTCGTGTTCCTTGAAGATATCCGTGACATGTTCCCCGCAGACGAAATGAACACGCTTCCCGCAACTTTCATCGACAGCGATGCCGCCTTTGAAACAGTCGAGCAAAACGGAGGCGCCTCGTTCCGGGAGGAGATTCTCTCAATGGGTAAACGCGGGCTTTTTCTCCATGTAATGGCAGGATCGCACGCATGGTGGTTGTACGGTCCTAACCCTACAAAGTCCGCTCCGTCATTCTGGGATACCGGCTACATTTTCTTTAGCGAAGACGAAGAAGAGTTTTTCTTCAGCGCAATGGTAGATATGGAAACAGGCGCTTTCCTGCCGGACGATCCCGCTACTTCTATTGAGCCGGTGACGAATGTGCCGATGAGAGTCTCACTGAATCAAAATTATCCGAACCCCTTCAACCCGTCCACAACCATTCCGTTTGAACTGAACCAGTCTTCGTCGGTCCGGATAACCGTCCACAACAGTTTGGGGCAGCAGGTTGCGGTCGTTCTGAATCAGGAGCTTCCCGCAGGCCGTCATCAGGCAGGATGGGACGCAACAGGCTTTGCAAGCGGTATTTACTTCGTGCGGCTTGATACCGGAGCTGCTGTAATGACCCGGAAAATGACGCTCGTGAAATAACTAATCTGTTTCCGAACAGAAACACAGAGGTAGTACAAATCCCCGGCCGGTTATTCGGTCCGGGGATTTTTTTCGTGAAGTGGAAACCAGATACCGGAGCGATTCGCTCGAAAAACTAAACTGAAGAAATAAGCTAAAAAGGCCCGCACACCACGGCCGGTTTTAAGCCCGGATGAACCGGCTCGGTAAGTCCGCCGATAAGGTGCTCGTCATAGCCTAAGAGCACATCGATTATCTGGCCGCTATATTTGACCGCCGTTTCCTTCATCATGCCCATCATCGGCCAGCCCCAAAGCCCGGAAACAAACACATCATCCTGCACAAAATGCGGATCGGTAAGGTAGGTGCATTCCACCAGCGGCTCTACCGGACTGCGATTTGTAGCGCTCCCGCCGATCAGGTCTATGACCACGGTGCCGTCACGAAGGGTTGTCTTCAGGTGATCGTTGGTTACCAGATAATTTTTGCCTCTAAGCGCGGCAGGCTGTTCGGCTCCGTTAACCACCAGGTCCGAATCGGCAAGCCATTTGGTGATGCGCTCCTTGGTGGTATGCGGCCTTCCAAGAACATGAATCTGCTTTACTCCTTGCCGGTAACATTCATCTATAGCTCCCATGCCCACGTTTCCGAACCCGAGCACCGTTGCCTTCACCTGTTCGCCTTTTAATTTGAGCGGGCTCTCACCGGACAGCAGCGTGAAGCCATACCGCGAGCCAGCCATCCCCGTTTCGTGCAGGCACTGAATCCGCCTCAGACCCGTAGGCCAGGGTTTATGCATACTGCGATAAAGACGAACGGCCTCTTTACCGTGATCATTTCGGAAACGGGCAGCATCAAACGTAAACGCACCCTTATTTTTCAGTTTTAGGGTGATGCTTTCCGAATCCGGAAAAAGCTCCGAATCATAAACGAACAGCCGCTGACTCAC
>PXDL01000220.1 GCA_003566395.1 Balneolia bacterium
GGGATGAGCTGATCGAGAGTCTTGGAACGATCGCCAAAAGCGGCACCAAAGCGTTTCTCGGGCAGCTCACCGGGGACAGCCGCAAAGATTCTAACCTGATCGGTCAGTTCGGCGTCGGATTTTACTCCGCATTTATGGTAACCGACGAAATAACGGTAGAAACCCGCCACGCCGATCCTTCCCAGCCGGCCATGAAATGGGTTTCCGACGGGCAGGGCACCTTCACCATAGAAGAAACCGACCGGACCGAACGCGGCACCCGAATTTCGTTCCGACTCAAGGACGACTACAAAGACTTTGCCACGAAATACCGTGTTGAATCGGTCATCAAGAAATACTCCAATTTTGTGGATTACCCCATCCTGGTTGAGGATGAAGAGGTTAACAAAAAAGGTGCGCTCTGGCACAAGCAGAAAAACGAGATCAAGGATGAAGAGCTAAAAGAGTTCTATAAGTTCATTTCCAACGATTTCAATGAGCCGCTTGATCACCTGCATCTGGCAATGGAAGGGCGCATGAATTTTAAAGCCCTGCTTTTCGTGCCTGCGCAGTCGAAGCCGAATTTTTTCCGCAACGAGGAGTTCAAATCTATCCAGTTGTACTCCAATCGCGTGTTCGTTCAGGAAAATTGCGAGGAGCTGCTGCCCGAATACCTCCGCTTTATGGAAGGCCTTGTTGACAGCGAAGACCTGCCGCTGAACGTGTCGCGTGAAGTAACGCAGTACTCGCCCATCATGAAAAAGATCAAGGATGTGCTTGTGGGTAAAACTCTAAGCATGATTGAGTATTGGGCCGAAAATGAGCCGGACAAGTTCAAAACCTTCCTGAAAGAATTTGGTCCGCTCTTCAAAAGCGGGATTAATTCCGATTTCGAAAACCGCGACCGTCTCATCAACTTGCTTCGTTTCCAGACCACCAAATCTAAAGACGACGAGTTGGTTTCCCTCAAACAGTATGTGGAGCGGATGCCCGATTTCCAGAAAGAAATTTACTACCTCAGCGGCGACAGCCTGCGCGATCTGCGCAACGATCCGCGCCTGGAATACTTCAACAAGAAAGGTGTTGAAGTGCTGCTTCTCCACGAACCGGTCGATTCCTTCGTAGTTCCCGGCCTGATGCAGTTCGAAGAAAAAGAACTCAAAAGCATCGAAAAATCCGACATCAAGCTTGGCGAAGATGATGCCGAACAGGAAGATGCGCTTTCCGGCGACTCTCTAAATAAACTAATCGGCGTGTTCCGCGATGAACTCAGCGATAAAGTCGAAGACGTAGTTGCCTCAAAACGTCTGGTGGATTCGGCCGCCACCCTTACCGTTGGTAAGGAAGGAATGGACAGCCACATGGAGCGGATGATGAAAATGATGAATCAGGAAATGCCGGCCTCCAAGCGCTTGTTTGAAATCAACCCTTCGCATCCGTTGATAAAAAACCTTGCGGCAATGAACGATGCCGGTCAAACAGACCGCGTAAAGCGTTTTGCGCAGCAGCTTTTCGAAGGTTCATTGCTCATGCAGGGTCAGCTCGAATCGCCTTCGGAATTCGTGAAACGTATGACCGAGTTCATGAAGATGGCCAGCGAATAACATCTTTAACACCGCTTGGCGAACTCTATCTGATGCATACTTGCAGGCACCGTCATACTTTTGGCGGTGCCTGTTCTGTTTTCGTCCGGCTTTGAACCTGAATTTTTTCATCACAGCGTTCCGCCGTTTCAACGAGCATCCTGAATAATCGCTGCTGAGACTCAATTTGAGGCAGGTATTCCGGGTGCCATTGAATTCCGATCACAAATTCTTTTTTAGCAATCTCAAGCGCCTGAACCACCCCGTTGGGTTCCCTTGCCACGTACGCCACGCCTGCTCCGCGCTTATCCACAGCCTGATTATGGAGACTGTTCACTCTGGCTTCAGAGCTGCCTATAATGCGGTGCAGATTGCTGTCTTCGTCAATTAGAATGTTTTTACGCGGGTAGATCGTGTCTGCTTTGGGCGTTTCATGATAAAACATGCTGATATCCTGATGCAATGTACCTCCAAGGTGCACATTTATAAACTGCGCGCCACGGCAAATTCCCAGCACGGGAATATTTTTTTCAAGAGCATACATCAAAAGCCGTTTTTCCATTTCATCCCGGTCCGGATCAGGGCCGGCCATGTGTCCGAGACTGAATAGTTTACGAACCAGTGTGATACCGAAACTCACAAAGAAAAACAGAAATCGTTTCCAGCGCTGATTCTTCTTTTCCCGGGAGAGTTCACGAAGCTTTTCCATCTCCTCCGCTCCGTACAATTCCGGGCTTACATCGGCTCCGCCACCGATTATCAATCCGTCCAGCTCGGGTATTTCCCGCCACATGTTCGGACGTATCCGTCGTGGTTTTCCTCCTGCCCTGCGAACCGCAAGTGCCGTAAAAACCCAGGCGATGTAGCCTCCTTTGTCGGGGCCCGTAATGCCGATTACCGCTTTTTTTCTCATTTTTATTAATTAAACCAACCGCTGATATGTTTGCTGATTACCGACACAAACCGCTTGCCGGGTTTTTCAAGATATTCAAGGTAGGATGATGTAAGCCTGCTAAGTTTGTCCTTGCTTGATGCAATGCGCTCCACCACCACCCAATGATTCCACTCTGTGGCGAGTGTCCAGTCCGGATTTGAGATATCGCAATTCGGCAGACGGTAATGAAAGGTCGGGCGCTTGGTGGTCAGCCCGTCGTCAACTACCTTAGTAACCCTTTCTTCATCAAGCAGCGTAAAAAGAGGGAGCATATCCAGCGGACGATTGCGGGTCGGGTTGAAATTAAGGTAATCATCCGTGAGCTGTACGATATCCGGGTTGTAATCGGGCTGCATAATTACTTTGGCATATTTGCGGGGAAACGGGTCGATATACGGGGTGATGTGGCGCGTTGTATCCACATCATGACGGTTTTCAAGCCAGTCGTACATCAAAATAAATGCCCGGAGAAAATCACGTATTTCGCCGGGTTCGAACGACGGAACTTCGGGATTCAGGTGAAGCCCGAATGCGTTAAAAACCGAGGAGCGCGTTCCTTCAACCGATTGTTTCTGAAGCGCATCACGAAGCAATTCAAGTTCCGGAAGCCGGGTGATAAGAATCGGGGGCGACACAATTTCCATGGGCACGAAATCCATGGCCGAATCGGCAATAATGTCTTCAATTTTATCGGCTATATCTTTTTTCCCCATCGAAAGTTTATCGAGGTAGCCCGACATCTTTCCATCTTTAAGCAGAGATGCGTCAAGCTCAACAGCAAAGGGTCCGGCATCACTAAACACCTCGGTCTTAATTTTGCTTTTATACTTCCCCTCATAGGTGATTTCGCCACCGTACAGCCCGGTAATGGTTTCCGAAATTTCTTTTAGGGTGAGGCCGGAAAACTCCAGTTCCACCCCCATACGCCGCGGCCGGCCTTCATGATTGGTGATATATGGAGATGCCTTCATGTGAAATGAGCCGAATTACGTAAAAAAATTGAAATTCAGAGGGTTTAGTATGGTTGTGAGCAGATTCTGCCTTATTTTCCGCTAAATTATTGATAATTAAAATAAACGCTATGCGTAGCCTTCATCATTATAACAAGTGCTGCAGGTCTGCGTTGGCAAGCCTTAACAAGGCAATAAATCGCAATATAGTAAGAAAGGAACTACATTTTGTCACAAGTAAAAGAAGGCGATAAAGTAAAAGTCCATTATACCGGAACCCTCGATGACGGCTCCGTTTTCGACAGCTCAAAAGAGCGCCAGCCTCTTGAGTTTGAAGTCGGCTCCGGCCAAATCATTCCGGGGTTTGAAAAAGCCGTACTCGAAATGGCTCCCGGTGACTCAACCTCCATCGAAATTCCTTCCGGCGAAGCGTATGGCGACGTTCGTGAAGATATGATCGTGAATGTCGAGCGTGAAAAACTTCCCGCCGATATCGATCCTGAAGTCGGCATGCAGCTTCAACTTCAGCAGCCGGACGGCAACGCGCTACCGGTTGTTGTTTCCGAAGTAACCGACAGCCACGTGACCATCGATGCCAACCATCCGTTGGCCGGCCGCGATCTCAAATTTGAAATTGAGCTGATTGAAGTAAACTAAACAGCTCGTCAGATGTATTAAAGGCACATTTCCTCTTCGGAAATGTGCCTTTTTTTTTGAGCTGTTCTTTACCGAGCCTGCAGACTAAACGTCAAACTTGATGCCCTGGGCCAGAGGCAGTTCGTCGCTCCAGTTTATCGTATTCGTTTGGCGCCTCATGTAGGCTTTCCAGGCATCGGAGCCGGATTCGCGTCCGCCGCCGGTATCTTTTTCGCCCCCGAACGCGCCGCCGATTTCCGCACCGCTTGTACCGATATTCACATTCGCGATTCCACAGTCCGAGCCTGCATGACTCAAAAACTGCTCGGCTTCCCGCATATTCAGGGTGAATATAGATGAACTCAGCCCCTGAACCACGCCGTTATGCATGGCAATAGCTTCATCACGGCTTCTGTATTTCATGAGATAGAGAATAGGCGCGAAAGTTTCATGCTGAACGATTTCGTACTCGTTCCTGACTTCACACACGGCCGGGCGCACGTAATGGCCGTTTTCAAATCCTTCGCCTTCCATCACTTCACCACCGAAGATTACCGAGCCTCCTTCCTCTTTCACCTGCTTCAGGGCTTTCTGCATCTGCTCAACCGCATCCTTATCGATAAGCGGGCCGACCAGAGTGCCGTCATCCAGCGGATTGCCGATGCTCACTTTATCATAAATATCGAGCAGGCGTTTCTTCACTTTATCATACACCTTTTCATGGATGATTAGACGTCGCGTGCTCGTACAGCGCTGTCCGGCCGTTCCCACGGCTCCGAATACGGTTGCCCGAACCGCCATCTCGATATCAGCCTGATCGGAAATAATAATGGCGTTGTTTCCGCCCAGTTCCAGAATGGTTTTTCCAAGACGCGCACCTACTACCTGAGCCACTTCCTTGCCCATGCGGGTTGAACCGGTGGCTGAAATAAGGGGGATGCGATTGTCGGCGGCCATCCACTCTCCGACTTCACGGCCGCCACATATCATATTGAAAATTCCTTCCGGGAGGTCGTTTTCCCTCAGCACCTCCGCCACGATTTTCTGACAAGCCACGGCTGTGAGCGGTGTTTTTTCAGAAGGTTTCCAGATTACCACATCACCGCATACGGCCGCAATCATGGCGTTCCAGCTCCAAACTGCCACCGGAAAGTTAAAAGCGCTGATTACCCCGACTGGACCCAGCGGATGGTACTGATCGTACATACGGTGGCGCGGCCGCTCCGAATGCATGGTGAAGCCGTACAACTGACGCGACTGGCCCACGGCAAAATCACAGATATCAATCATTTCCTGAACTTCACCCAGGCCTTCCTGATAAATTTTGCCCATTTCCCAGGAAACCAGTTTCCCCAGATCTTCCTTGTGATTGCGAAGAGCCAGGCCGATTTGCCGCACGATCTCTCCACGTTGCGGGGCCGGAGTCATGCGCCAGGTTGCGAATGCTTTTTGTGCGGTTTCCACTACTTCATCGTACTCTTCGCGCGATGTAAGAGTCACTTCTCCGATAACCGAACCGTCTGCCGGAGAGTGCGAAGTAAGTTTATCGGCCGTTGATTCATCCCCAAGATGATTTTGTCCTGTCGATGTTCCGTAATTCAGGCCGGAGAGCCCGAGATTTGAAAGAAATTGCATAAAGTCGAATGCTTATTTAGAATGATGGGAGTTCATGCACCGGTATGCCTGTGTACTCATTTTATAGCCGGTACTGCTGAACTTCCTGAACGGTATTGTCTTATCTTACCCGGTAAAATAAGACAGTTCATCCACAATGCCGAAACGATGCGTCAGCTTATTTACGGTATCACAAAACCTAACTGAAGCCTTTTTATGCAGGTTCTTAACGGAATGAAGGTTGTGGAATTCGCGGGCGTGCTTGCCGGACCGTCCGTGGGAATGTTTCTGGCCGAGCTCGGCGCGGAGGTGTTGAAAATCGAGCATCCCGGTACACAGGGTGATGTTACCCGAAGCTGGCGCCTTGCCGGCGAATCCGGTTCGGGTTCGCGAAGCAGCTATTTCAACTCGGTAAACTGGGGCAAAAAAAGCCTGGCGCTGAATTTGAGGCTCTCTGAAGACCATTCAGAAGCAATGCATCTGGTTGAACAGGCCGATATCGTACTTGTGAGCGCCAAACCCGGAGACGACCGAAAGCTCGGGCTCACCTACGACAAACTCTCGGCCCTGAACGCAGGCCTCATTTACGCTTCTATAAACGGCTTCGGACGGAATGATTTTCGTACGGCTTACGACGCGGTGCTTCAAGCGGAAAGCGGCTTTATGCACCTGAACCGCGAGCCGGGCGGGAAACCCGCTAAAATGCCCGTCGCCCTTATAGATGTGCTTGCCGCGCACCATCTCAAAGAGCTTATTCTCGCCGGAGTAATTCACAAGCTAAAAACCGGTGAAGGCTGTGAGCTTGAAGTTTCACTGTTTGAAGCGGCCGTTACATCTTTGGTAAATCAGGCCGGAGCGTGGCTTTATGCCGGAACCGATCCCGAACCGATGGGCACCGAGCACCCCCATATTTTTCCGTATGGATGCAGCTTTGAAACGGCCGAACGAAAGTCGCTTCTTCTGGCGGTCGGCAATGACGCTCAGTTCAGGCAGCTTTGCGAATTACTGGCACGCCCCGAACTGGCCGGGCATCCCGATTATGCGACCAACCCCGCACGGTCGGCTCACCGTGATAAGCTCAGAAGTGAATTGAAGGAAGCTTTCGCTGTGGTACAAAATACTTCAGCTTTTCTGGAACAGCTTCACGAAAAACGAGTTCCGGCCGGTATGGTTCGCCGGGTTTCCGAAGCTGTTGATCGGTATGTACAGCGCTTCCCCACACATAAGGATGGCGGGCTTACCGGTCTGCCTCAGCTTGCGGGCAGGTGGAACGGGAAACGGCTGAGCAAATCGCTTAACGAACCTCCGGAATTTCCAGCTACCGAGGAGCATCATCCCAAAAAATAAAACCCTAAAACCTGAACCGTGCCCTGATTTCAATATTAGGATAGTTTATGCGCCGTGCCCTTTGTTCCTCCCTTAAAAACAGATCCCGGAACTCCTCGGGGTATTCGGTATAGAGCCGCGTACGGACGGCCTGCATCTGGTACCACCCGGTAACAAAAAGCTCATTACGTGCATAAAGCGGCAATCTCATTTCCACTACGGGTCCCCATTGGACCGTCGTTTGCCTTCCGGGTGCCGTGCGACTTCGGGTAACGGGGTCTCCGTCGGGCGTAAAATCGTCGGCTGTAATGGTAGCCCGTGGCAGGTAGTCCCGCTTCACGAAATAACGCACGCCCACCGATGTCAGAAGCGGGCCGCTCCGGTGGGTTAGTGAAAGCCGGGAATCGTAGGTGATGAGGGTATCGGTGGGGATTTCCCTGAATTCGTTCCAGAGCAGCCGGCCGATACGAAGCTCACTACGTGAACCGGACACATCAATCCACCATTCTGGTGCTATACGGGCTTCTGCTTCAGTACGGACCTGATATTCCCTCGACGACTGATCGTTGGCAGGGCGGCCGGGCAGCTGAAAATCATCTACCGTGTAGTTTGCACGCACCAAAAACTGATAGCGTGTTCGCAGCCAGGAAGCAGGATCCCACTGCAGCTCCGGACTAAGCCGAACCGACCGCCTCCAGTTGTTCTCGATGCTGCGCTCCGAAAAAAGATAAACCGTATGTGTGGCTTCACCCGAAAGGCTGATGTTGGCCCGAAACTGATCACTGAAACGATGGCTATTGCCGACAAGAAGCTGATAATAAAGTTCATCGCGGTCGTCCCGGTTAATTTCAGGCGTATCGTAATTGAAAATACTTATCCGGCCCGAAAGCCTGGTGGTATTGTTTTCACCAAGGTTGAACTGATTGTTGGTAAACAGCTCGAAACGGCCTTGCTCAAAATTTGAACTTGCCAGGATTTCCGACCGCCGTCGTTCAACATCAGCAGCCAGGCGGTCGCGATCAACAAGCCGGGCCTGTCTGTTTCCGATGGAGTAGATAAAGCCGCCCCGCAGCTGTGAACGCCCCGGATTGTATTCGGCCTCAAAACGAATATCGAGCTGTTGACGCAACAGCCGTGTGTTGAAGAGCTCATCCTCAAGATCTTCCCGCAATTTTATATTGTTGACCGACCGGACGTTATTCAGGGCGGAAACGGACAGACGCGCCCGGATATCATCGGTTAGCGGGAAAAAAGCTGTAGCAGAAATACCGGTCGTATCATTCCGTACCGATTCTATGAAATCGGTTTGGTCCCGGTTTAAAAAGCTGCTTCCCTGATAGCTGTCCCGAATATTTCGCGCCAGATTGATGTCGGTTTCGAGCCGGAAGTCCTCAGTGTCAAGCAGCGATGTTGTGTTCAGTCGCCAGTTCTGAAACGTCCTGGGATCGATATCGGCGTAATCTACGTGCAAATTCCCCTGGACGGTAAATTCGCCGATTTCAAGCGGGGCCGTTTCTCCGCGCATCCCGATAAGCAGGCCGTTATCTCGGAGATTGCTGCGCTCATCCTGCATAAAACCGGCCAGACCAGAAATCATAAACAGGTCCCCAAAAGAATACTGCGCCCCCGCCATCGCCCAGTCCTGCTTTAGGTTGGTGTTGGTAAATCGAACCG
Organism: Balneolia bacterium; assembly: GCA_003566395.1. GTDB lineage: Bacteria > Bacteroidota > Rhodothermia > Balneolales > Cyclonatronaceae > Cyclonatronum. Next base: position 8,697 of record PXDL01000220.1, read on the forward strand.
AGCGGGATTCAAGCAGGAGGCCGGTTTGGTCGGACAGCCGGAAACTTCCTCTCAGATTTGCAATATTTTCGTCCTGAATATTGGCAGGATCACCCTGAAGCAAGTAAAACCGCGACGTAAACAGGTTGGAAACCGAAATATCGTATGCATCGGTGCGGCGGTCAAAACCGGCTTCGTAACTCCAGAAAAAGGAATCGAGCTGCCGTCTGAAATGGCTTTCACCCTGCAAGCCGAGCTCCTGAGCCACAGCCTGCAAGGGCAGCAAAAAAAGCGGCACAACGAAAAAAAGCAGATATAAAGGGCGTTTGAAGATCAATCGGAGCCGGAATGAGTGGTCAAATTCAGAACCGATAAATTAAACCTTCACCGGTGCCGCCGCAACTGTATTGATTGCGTCTGCCTGTATGAAAAGTTGCGCCGGTGGATCAGCAGATGTAATTTCTCGCAGTTTTAGCTTATCTACGAATTTTCAGGGTGATGCCGCTCAGATGCCGTCACCCTTCACCTAACCTGTTACAGCAGATGGCCGCACTGCCCCGTGATTTTTATGAACGAGACGACGTAACACTAATCGCACGTGAGTTGCTTGGAAAAACGCTGTGCACCCGTACCGGAGATACGTTTACGAGCGGGCGAATTGTAGAGACGGAAGCCTACGCCGCAAAGGGTGATAAAGCCTGCCATGCTCATCTGGGGCGCTTCACAAAACGTACCAAAACGATGTTCAGCCCCGGGGGAACGGCTTATATTTACTTGTGCTACGGCATACATCATCTGTTTAATGTGGTAACTAATGTGAAGGGAACACCTGAGGCCGTACTTATCCGTGCCATTGAGCCCCTCGATGGACGGGATGTGATGCTGAAACGGCGCGGAATGGATAAAATAGAACGAAAGCTGACGGCAGGTCCCGGAATTTTGAGTCAGGCGCTCGGCATTACTAAGGCGCTTGACGGCACAGACCTTTGCCGGCCGGAAACCGTCTGGATTGATGAAAACGATGATAAGGGTGAAGATTTTGCCATCGAAACCGGGCCGAGAGTTGGGGTTGATTATGCCGGAGAAGACGCCAAACTCCCCTGGCGCTTTTCTGTGGCCGGTACCAAATGGAAAAGCCCGGCCAAATAACTTTGACCGGGCTTTTGTAGGTTTATAAGTCCTTCAGAAAGGTGAGTTTACATTCCGTCTTCTTCACCTTCCATACGCTGTGCAATTTCCTGATATTTTTGCTGAAGTTCAGGATCCATCTGAAGCGCCATATTGATTTCCTGGAAACGATCTACTTCCATTCCCTTGTCCTCAATTACTTGAGAAATGTTGTCTTCAACCTGCTGCTGAACAACTTCAAGGTCTTCAATAACAGTATCGAAGCGTTGCATTTCTTCGTCTTCTACACCCATGTCAGACTGGCTTTGGCCCTGCTGCATTCCGGTAAGAATTTGATTAAAGCGCTCAACACTTAGTCCTGCACCTTCTACCATTTCCACCATTTCTTCCTGGGCGGACATTTGAATACGCTGTGCATCAAAAGTCACCTCAACGAACTGCTCCATTTCCTGGTCGGACACTTCAATATCGGGCATGTCCTGCTGCATAGTAGGAGGCATACCCTGAGCGAAGGCCTGCATGTTCATAGCAAGGGTGAGTGAAAACAGCATAACTGCCGCTGCGATTAAACGAGTCATAATAATATATTTTATTTCTATTTCTTTGGTGTAGCATGTTAACTATCGAGACTCAGAATAATTATTCATATTCACAATAAAAAATTAAAACCCCTGATTAACTATAAAAGAAGTAAAATCAACTATCCTTATGTATAATTCACATCCCTCGAGCGGGAACTTTTAAAAAAAAAGACTCGTTAGTTGTTTGAACAACATTTATTTATTCCATTTACACACCAAAATTCTACCGATATGAAATCCTTAGCATTTATACTTTCACTTCTGTTTTTGGGGTCTGCCGTAAACGCACAAGCCCAAACTGCTTCTATGTCCGCATCAACTGATTCAGATTATGCCATGGATTGGCGGATCGATCAAAACCACAGTGGTATTGTATTCA
>PXDL01000089.1 GCA_003566395.1 Balneolia bacterium
CGAAGGTCCTCATCCCTGAAACACTTCACAATCTGATAATACCGGTCCATACCTGAGAGCATCAGCGTTTGCTTGTATATCTGAGGGCTTTGGGGAAGGGCGTAAAATTTACCGGCATTCACCCGGCTCGGCACCAGATAATCCCGGGCGCCTTCCGGGGTGGAACGCATCAGCACCGGCGTTTCCACTTCGGCAAACTGCTTTTCATTAAAATAGTCGCGAGTGCTTTTGTACACGGCTGAACGGAGCATCAAATTTCGCTGTAAAGGCGAGCGACGCAAATCCAGATACCGATATTTAAGGCGTACCTCTTCGTTGGTTTGGATATCGTCTTTTATTTCGAACGGAGGCGTTTTGGCTCGCGAATAAATATGGAGCTGATGTACCCGCACTTCCACCGAGCCGGTCGGAATGTTGGGGTTAATATTAATTTCATCCCGGCGGGTCACCATCCCTTTCAAACCTATCACGAACTCCGAACGTAGTTCATCGGCCAGCTTGTGTGCTTCCGGTTCATCCTGAGGAGAAAACACCACCTGTGTAATTCCGTAGCGATCACGCAAATCAATAAAAATAACCCCGCCTAAATCTCTTCGTGTGTGAACCCAGCCGTTGAGGACGATTTCGGAATTTTCATGTTCAAGATTTAGTTCTCCACAAGTGTGTGTTCGTTTTAATAGCATGAATGAAGTTTTGTAGATTAATATACTCGGGTTATTGAAGCTGCCGGTGCTGCCTGACTTGCTTCACAATACGTTTTAGAATTTAAAACAAGCTTTCAAAATAAGAAATTACCCGGTTCATTTCTTGCTTTAATCTCATACCACCTGTCGCCTTCATGTTTGAAATCTCTCTGATCGTGTCCCTCGCAGCTTCTGCCTTTATGGCCGGCCTCACCACTTTTGTTCAAAGGATACATTATCCGGGTTTTCACTTCACCGATAAGCAACAAGGCCGTTCATTTCATGATTTCCATACCCGAAATACCGGATTAGTTGTCGGAGCCCCAATGCTAATTGAACTGGCCGGTTGTATTTTGATGATCAGCCACGCCCCGGACACAACGATGTTATGGCTCTCTCTGAGCTCCGGAGTGTTGCTCGCAGGAATATGGATGGATACGGCACTTAGGGTTATTCCGCTTCACAACAAGTTAAAAGAAGTTGAACTCCGGGACCCGGGGCTGATAGATAAGCTCGTTCGTACAAACTTCTACCGCACCATCTTTTGGAATACGCGGGTTTTACTGTTGATCATTATGGTAATCTTTTTGTTATATTGAACCTTATAATGGGATTTACACATAATGTGACATTCACAGAAATTCTGAGCTCGAAGCCACAAATTTAAGTGAGCCGAATTTTTTTCTCGATTGAGGCTAACCTTACAGCATTACCCAATTTTCCATTTGTATTCGAAATCAGGGTATTTTAATTATGAGTAACATTCGCATTCTCGTGGCTGACGACCATAGTGTGGTCAGATACGGGTTGACAACCATTTTAAATAGTGTAAAAAATTTTTCCGTGGTGGCCGAAGCTTCAAGCGGAGGCGATGCGCTTGAGCTATATAAAGCACATAAACCCGATGTTTGCTTTCTTGATATTTCTATGCCCGACATGGACGGAATAGAAACAAGCACCTCGATTCTTGCCTTCGACCCGAATGCGAAAATCATCATCATGACCATCCACCTTAGCGAAGAATATCTGAATAAAGTGCTTGCAGCAGGAGCTTCGGGCTATATGCTCAAAAGCTCGGGTAAAGTGGAGATTATCGAGAACATCAGTAAAGTGTTGGATGGCGAAAGAGTCTTTAGCAAAGCAGTCTCGGAACTGTTAACCCGCAGTTTTTTAAATCGCCATGAAACTAACGGGAAGGCATCGGTAGGAGAACTGCTGACCAAACGCGAAAGAGAAATACTCAAACATATTACCGAAGGAAAAACAAATCAGGCTATAGCCGATCAACTTTACATAAGTCCGCGTACCGTAGAAACTCACCGTGCAAACCTGATGCAAAAATTACAAGTAAAAAATACGGCAGCCCTTGTTCGTAAAGCACTTAGAGAAAACATGGTTTAATATATTACGTAGAAATACTTACATATTTTACGGGTATATCACGATTGCTTGAAGCAAGACATTATCATACATTTACACTATACAAATGGGGTAATAGCCGTCTGTAGATGATAAATTAAACGTCTTAACCTGAAAAGTTAAGGCGTTTTTTTTTGCGTTGAACTCATCGTTCTACTACAAGAAGGCTTTGATAAATCAGGGATCCTTTCTTTTTTAAAGCCGGAGGATTTCATTTTACCGACAAGTCAAAAGAACGGTTTCGCAAAATTATCCAATATAATATCGCGCCAAAGAAAAGGCCGGATTGTTCAAATCCGGCCTTTTTTGTTCCAAGCATTAAATGTTTAGAAGTCTTTGTAAAGCCTTCTAAAGTTGATGAATTATCGCTGATTAAAACCGTCACCACCTATAAAGTGACGATTATGGGACTATATACCGCTTGAAAAAGGTCACGCGGCTTTTATGTATTGTCTAACCCGGTTGCCGTCAGGAGCAGCCGGATGTTGCGCCACAAGTTTCACATTTCAGACAGGTGCCGTTTCGGACCATCGTCATACTTCCGCAATCCCCGCAAATATCACCGGTGTAACCCATACTCCTGGCGCGATTGTACTTCACCATAAATCTGGAATCGCGGTCCGAACTTTTTGAAGGAGCCGGCTCGGAAACCTCACTCAAGTCTTCGGCTTCATGCTTGCTTACAGGAGGTTCATTGGTGTTAAACTCCGGGTCTTCGTCTTCCGGCTTCATGCTGCGCGCCAGAATATGCTCCGGCTCAACGTGTGCAAGATCTTCGCGCCCCAGATAGCTCACGGCCAACTCACGGAAAATGTAGTCGATAACCGAGGTCGTCATTTTGATGTGCGGATTACCGTTCACCATACCGCTTGGTTCAAACTTGGTAAACACGAAAGCATCCACAAATTCATCCAGGGGAACCCCGTGCTGCAAGCCGAGCGAAATTGAGATCGCAAAACAATTCAGCAGGCTTCTGAAAGACGCCCCCTCCTTATGCATATCAATAAATATTTCGCCAATCTGACCATTATGATATTCACCGGTGCGCAAATACACACTCTGTCCGCCGATTTTGCATTTCTGCGTGTAACCACCCCGGCGGTTCGGAAGCCGGTTCCGCTCGGAAACGTATTTGTGAATAATGCGCTCGGCAACCTTTAAGACTTCGTCCTGTGCCTTATAGTCGGTTTCATTGACCGTTTCATTCTGACCGGACTCTTCTTCCTCAACCACTTCAAAAACATCCGAAGTGGAATTCAACGGCTGACTAAGCTTGGAGCCGTCCCGGTACAGAGCGTTGGCTTTCAGCATCAGTTCCCAGGACGACATATAGGCGTCCTTCAGCTCCTCAACCCGCGCTTCATTCGGCAGGTTGATGGTCTTCGATATAGCTCCGGAGATAAAAGGTTGCGCGGCCGCCATCATCCGGATATGTCCGTTTGTGGAAATAAAACGGGTTCCTGTTTTTCCGCATCTGTTTGCACAATCGAAAACCGGCAGGTGTTCATCTTTTAAATGAGGCGCTCCTTCCACGGTCATCGTACCGCAGACATAAGCGTTGGCGTCATCAATTTCCTTCTGGCTGAAGCCCAGGAATGAGAGCATGTCGAAACTCCAGTCGTTTAACTGTTCCTCGGAAATGCCAAGCTCAACCTTGCAGAACGCTTCACCAAGATTCCACTGATTGAAAGCAAATTTTATTTCGAACGCCCCCGGAAGAGCTTTTTCCAGAGCTTCAATCTTTTCATCCGTAAAACCGAGCTTTTTCAGCCGCTCATGACTGATGCCCGGACAGCCCCGGAATGTGCCCTGCCCTTTCGCATAATTCACGATATCACGGATTTGGTCCTCTGTGTATCCAAGCTTTTCAAGAGCAGCAGGCACGCATTGGTTTATAATTTTGAAATAGCCGCCCCCTGCCAGTTTCTTGAATTTTACCAGCGCAAAATCCGGCTCAATACCAGTTGTATCGCAATCCATAACCAGGCCGATAGTACCGGTCGGGGCAATTACCGTGACCTGTGCATTTCGGTATCCGTGCTCCTCGCCCAGTTTCAGAGCAAAATCGGCATCTTCGCGGGCAGCCTTGAGTAAATACTCCGGGCAAATGGTTTCACTTATTCCAAGCGGCTTAATCGTGAGTCCTTCGTATTCCTCGTCGGGGGCGCTGTAGGCTGCCCGCCTGTGGTTACGAATTACCCTGAGCATGTGATCTTTATTTCTTTCGTAGCCTTCAAAGGTGCCTAATTCACCGGCCATCTCGGCGCTTGTTGCGTACGAATGCATGTGCATAATAGCCGTCAATGCGCCGGTAATGGCAACGGCTTCATCGCTGTCATAGGGAATTCCCTGAATCATTAGCAGAGAACCGATATTGGCATATCCGAGGCCGAGGGTACGAAAACGGTAAGACAGCTCGGCAATTTCCTTAGACGGAAACTGTGCCATCAGCACAGAAATTTCAAGGGTGATGGTCCACAGCCGCGTGGCGTAGCGATAGCCCTCCACATCAAAAATTCCGGTCTCTTTGTTGTAATATTTCACCAGGTTGAGAGAAGCCAGATTACAGGCCGTGTTGTCCAGGAACATGTACTCCGAACAGGGATTACTTGCTTTTATCGGGCCGTCTTCCGGACAGGTATGCCACTCATTGATGGTATCATGATATTGAGTTCCCGGATCGGCGGAAGCCCATGCCGCATAGGCGATATCATCCCAAAGTTCTCTGGCTTCAAGGGTTTTGCACGGCTCCGGAGCCCGGCCTTCTTTATCGGCTTTCTTTTTTTCGGTGCGATGATACAGATGCCACTTACCGTCGTTTTTTACGGCTTTCATGAACGAATTAGGGATGCGCACAGAGTTGTTCGAATTCTGGCCGCTTACCGTTGCATAGGCCTCGGAATTCCAGTCCGTATCGTAAGTCTCAAAAGCAATATCTGTAAAACCCTGCCCGGCAAGCTGAATGATGCGCTGCACGTAGCTCATGGGTACGAAGGCTTTGTTTGCTTCACGAATAGCCTCACCCAGATTTTTATTTTTCTTTGGATTACGGCTTACTTCACCGTTATAAATCCGGCCTTCAATTTCAACGGGAGTGTGGCAAAGTTGTATGATGCGCTTCAGATGCTTTTCCATCGTTTTCGATCCGGCCACGATGGAGGCTACTTTTTGCTCTTCCTTTACTTTCCAGTTAATGTACTCCTCTATATCGGGATGATCGAGATCGAGAGTAACCATTTTCGCGGCTCTGCGGGTGGTGCCTCCGGATTTAATCGCACCGGCAGCGCGGTCGCCTATCTTAAGAAAACTCATCAGTCCAGACGATTTGCCGCCGCCGCTGAGCGGCTCATTTACGCCCCTGATATTCGAGAAGTTGGTGCCGGTACCCGAGCCGTATTTAAACAGACGCGCTTCACGAACCCAGAGATCCATGATGCCGCCTTCATTAACGAGGTCGTCGTCTATACTTTGGATAAAACAGGCATGAGGCTGAGGATGGGAATAGGCGTCTTTTGACCGACGAACCTTTCCGGTTTCCGGTTCGGCATAGTAGTGCCCCTGTGCCGGCCCGTTGATGCCGTACGCCCAGAAAAGCCCGGTATTAAACCACTGAGGACTGTTCGGGGCAACCATTTGGGAAGCAAGCATGAAGCGAATTTCATCAAAATAAACCCGCGCGTCTTTCTCGGTATCGAAATAGTTGTGCTTCCACCCCCAGTAGGTCCAGCAGCCCGCGAGCCTGTCGAATACCTGCCGGCTGTCGGTTTCCATGCCGTAACGTTCGGCTTGGGGTATCTCTTCCATTTCTCCGATATCGGCAGTTCTGCATTGCAGCCACTTGGGTACTCCTTTTTCGGCCACCCTCTTAAGCTTTTGGGGTACGCCGGCCTTGCGAAAATATTTCTGAGCTATGATATCGGTCGCCACCTGACTCCAGCCGGATGGAACCATCACATTTTCAAGGGCGAAAACGCTGGAGCCATCGGTATTTTTAATTTCTGATTTACGCGCTTCAAACGTGAGTGAATCGTATGGGGAGTCCCAGGTTTCCCTGGTGAAATGGCGATTAATCTTCATAAACGTATCCTGAATCGGTTATATGTAAACTATATGTGGGACTGCGAATTATAAGGCGCAAATTAGCGCCTGACGAACTCCTATTCAAAGTTATTTATCAACAACTTATTCACAGTACACCCCGGACCACCGCCCACTTTCAGCAAAGCATGTTTTGTGGATAAAGTGTGGATATTAACGGGCCTCCTCACAGTTCATTTAAGGAGTACCTGCGATCAGATTTGCAGCATCAATCTTCTTCATCACGCCTAAACACCTATTTATTGATAGCCTTAGACTCAAGGCCGATACCGCACATCCGGCTTACATATATGTATCAGATACGTACGCTCTTCTCTTTTTATATACCTATAAACCCGTTCTTTAATTGTGTATAACCGGGACCGCACCATTTTAATACAAGTTATGCACAGTTTCCGGATTACCTGAAACGGAACAGGATATGTTTCATTCGCAGCCCCTTAAATGCCGATCTCGATTTGAAACCGTGCATACATTCCGCTGCGGGTCGCGCCATCACTTCCGGTTCTTGAATCATAGGTAAGCTCGGCCTGAAGTTTCAGAGCATGTTCCCAAACATAGCGGGTGATGCCGCCGCTTAACTGTTCCCGCATCGGCACCCAATCCCTGACCTCTGATTCCGGAAGCAGTTTTGAATACCTTACGATAAATTCATAGTTGGAAGGCAGCAAGTAACTTCCCTGAACGTCATATCCGGTTCCGGTATAAAATGGAAGTGCGGTGGTTTCGGGACTGTCCCCGCCCGAACCTGTAGCTGGATTTTCGGCAAAACGACCCATCCATGCCCCCATCAGCGCCCAGCCCCGGTACTTCAGCATAGCATCAAGAAGAACCACTTGCAGATCACGTTTTTCGGATGTTGCAGCCCCCTGCTGCCCCTGAGTACGCTGAGCTCCGGCATTGAAGTGCCAGGTACCGCCAAGCAACAGTTTCAGGCTTTCTTCCCGCACAAGATCGCCCTCAAACAAAGTTCCGTTTCGGGTAAACGCTCCGAATGGATACAGCTCTGCCCGCCCGGTAACAGCCATCGCGCGGTCGGTCTTTCCCGTCACATTTCGCCCGTCACCGGTACTGAGTGCTCCGCGCAGGGCAAACCCCATAGCATCTCTCGGCGTTTGGGCATAGTTGGCAAAAAAACCGAAATCGCGGTCTATGTTAAAATATGCGTTGTTTATTGATCGGTCGGTGAGCTGAAGTGCACCTGAGGAGTTTAACCGCTGACGGTTGCCCGGAAGCTTGGTTTGGCCGAACCCCACATTGAAATTCTCAGTTGCCCGGTAGAAAAAGACAGCATCGCGGATAATATTGATGTTTTCCCCGGGCGGCAGGCTTCCAGCATCGCCGGGTGAAAATGATAGCTTAATCGCATATTGAAAGCTCGGGTCTCCCACAAAACCGTCAAAACGGAGCCGAAGCCTTCGTACCTCAGCCTGAATCCGTTCCTCCTCTCCCTCGTTGCTGATATAGGTAAATCGATTCTGCATCCTGAACCTGATATTAAGCTGATAAGTGCTGTCAGGTGTTGTCAACCCCAGCCCGCGGCCATAGCTGTAATAGGGAAGGTTCGGAATACGGTCATCATGTATCGTTTCATTTTGATCGCGATTGTCTTGTGCTGAGGCTTCTCCGGGAACGAGAAGTAAGGTTGAAACCGGCACCATAGTGATCAATACCAAAACAATACTAAAAAAGCATTTCATAACTCAATTTCAGGGTTGGTGATCCATTCTGTTAAGAGGTTCACGGAAACAGGTGGCATCCGCCTTCACCATATATTTATGTGCGAATCGGCTCGGCTCCACTGCCGGCTGTAAATTGCTAAACCAGGTTTGCGTCATCTTCGAGGGGAGGCAGTGGGTCAAAGACAGACCATGGTTCGGAATCGGGCATATCGGATGTAAAACAAAGCGGCACTTTTCGCACCGGATGCTCAAACGTAATACTTCTCGATAAAAGCGCCATTATCCGGCGTTCAGGCTGATCGCGAAACCCGTATTTGTAGTCGCCCCAGAGAGGAAAACCGGCATGGCTGCACTGCACCCGTATCTGATGCGACCGCCCCGTGATTAAATCAATCTCTATTAGTGAAAGTCCGTCTTTATACTGAAGGCATCGCAGCCGGAGAATCGCCTCTTTGGCTTTCGGGTGTTCGGGTTCTACCACGCTCACCACGTTAATGCTGTTATCTTTGTACAAATAATTTCTCAGTTCGGCCTCTTCGGGAGCCTTTCCTTCCACAACTGCCAGGTACGATTTTTGAACCTTTTTCCTTCGAAACTGATCGGCTATGCGTGATGCGGCTTTGGAAGTACGGGCAAAAATCATGATACCTGATGCCGGACGATCGAGACGATGGACAAGCGCCATAAACACATTTCCGGGTTTGTTGTACTTTCGCTTAATGTAGCCTTTCAGCATATTCAGCAGGTCGGGATCTCCGCTGGCATCTTCCTGAACCGGAATATTAGGCTCTTTAATTACCGCCATTACATGATTGTCTTCAAATACGGGTGTAAATCCTCGCGTTTCTATATCTGACATTTTTCCGGGCTCACATGAACATACTGGGTTTTCACGATCAACAAAGTACGGCTTTAGCGCTTTTGAGAAAAAGACCCTGCAACATCGTCCGCTACAACGTAACTTAGTCAGGATTTTATCCTGCACAAACAGTTTTTTCCCGCTGAAATATTTCTCACAAACTGATGAGCTACACCAAATACGACGAGCTGAATTACAAGCTGGAGCACCTGCCGGCCAATCCCGGCGTTTATCAATTCAAGGATAGCCGAAACACCATTATTTATGTAGGGAAAGCCAAAAAATTACGCAGCCGGGTGCGTTCCTACTTTCAGGAATCCAGGCACCATACCGGAAAGCTTCATGTACTGGTAAGCCGGATACGAGATGTTGAAGTGATTGTGACCGACTCAGAAGCCGAGGCGTTGATTCTTGAAAATAATCTCATCAAGCGGCATCAGCCGCGCTACAACATCAACCTTAAAGATGATAAAAGCTATCCTTATATATGCGTTACCCGCGATGAACGCCCCAGGGTTTTTCCCACGCGTACGGTAGTTAAAAACGGAAGCCGGTATTACGGACCATACGACCACGTGGGCAAAATGAAGCACATGCTGGAGACCATCAGGCTGGCTTTCGACCTGTGTACCTGCGCCTGCAATCCGCGAAATGTAGATTTAAACCGCGGTATCCCGAAATGGCACAGTTGCTTCAACGATTATTTTGAGCGCTGTTCGGGCGACCTCCCCCTCGATTTGTACCAGGACCGCATGCAGAAAGTAGTGCGGCTTCTCAACGGCAACACCAATGCGTTGATCCGCGAGCTGAAAGAAGAAATGCATATTGCAGCTGAGGCTATGCAATTTGAAGAGGCCGCCCGTATTCGGGACGGCATCGAAGCCCTTCAGAAATACAGCGAAAAAATGAAGATGGTAACCAATGACGAAATCAACCGGGATGTCTTCGCCGTATATGCCGACCGGGAGGAAGCCGTTGCCTGCGGGGTTTTGTTTAAAATCAGAGAGGGAAAGCTCATTGGGCGGCATAACAAGGTGATCAAAAATATTGAAGACATTCCCGATAGTGAACTTTTGCAGGCTTTTGTAGAGGATTATTACACCGGAGATTCCGCCGGGATAGAGCCTGATGAAGTTCACCTCAGCCATGATTTCGAGAATCCCGAACCCCTGGCCGAATACCTCAGCAGTCAACTTGGCAGAAAAGTGCGCCTCGTTGAACCGAAAATTGGAGAAAAGGCTCAGCTGGTAAAAATGGCCGAGTCGAATGCCCGGCTCCTGACCGGAGAATATGTGCTTCAAAAACGAAAAGCCGAAAAGGATTTCGTACCCCATGCAATCAAGAGCCTGAAACGCGATCTTTTTCTGGATCGGCTGCCCCGCCGGATAGAGTGTTTCGACAACTCAAACCTGATGGGGTCCGACCCCGTAGCATCCATGGTTTGCTTCGTGGACGGACAGCCCCGGAAGAGCGAGTATAAGCGATTTAACATCAAAACGGTGGAAGGGCCTGACGATTTTGCATCCATGAAGGAAGTTTTGACGCGCCGGTATTCAAGGGTGATGCGTGAAAAACAACACATCCCCGACCTTATAGTTGTGGACGGCGGAAAAGGACAGCTTTCAAGCTCGGTAGAAGCGCTTAAGGAGATCGGATTCTATGGTCAGGTTCCGATCGTAGGCCTGGCTAAACGGCTGGAAGAGCTCTTTTTGCCCGATAAATCCGATCCCATAATGATTCCCAAGACTTCATCCGCACTAAAACTGCTTCAGCGAGTGCGGGACGAAGCCCACCGTTTCGCCATCACCTTTCACCGAGACAAGCGTTCCAAACGCACCTTCAGCTCCGAATTGGAGAGCATACCGGGCATTGGAACCAAAACAGCCCAAAAAATGATTCAACATTTCGGCTCCGTAAAAAAGATCCGGTCTGCAAGCGAGGAAGAGTTGAAGCAGTACGCAGGAGCCAAAACCGGATCGTTGATTTACGCCTATTTTCAG
>PXDL01000465.1 GCA_003566395.1 Balneolia bacterium
GGCAAGCCCCAGCGTAAAGTCGGCAATAGGTTTATGGAAATCATAAGGACCGTTATGCACAACCGGCTGATAGGTAAAGTTGTGATGATCGGGCGGTGAGGAAGTCATCCAGTCCAGCGTACGTGCGCCCCACGGATTTGCAGGTGCTTTCTTACCTTTGAACAGTGAATGTGCCATATAAACGGCAATTATCACAAATCCGATACCGAGGATATACGATCCTATAGTGGAAAGCTGGTGCATGGTCTGAAACTGCTCAATATAGCTAAAATAGCGTCTCGGCATTCCCTGGCTTCCCATAATAAACTGAGGCAGGAAGGTCAGGTTGAAACCGATAAAGATTATAATAGCTGAGACTTTACCCCAGAATTCATTGTACATTTTTCCGGTCATTTTCGGCCACCAGAAATGCAATCCGCCGAGGAAGGCCATCACCGTACCACCCATCATTACATAGTGAAAGTGAGCTACAACATAGTAGGTGTCATGGAGGTGAACATTCACCGAAATAGCCCCGAGCATGATACCTGTAACCCCGCCTATAGTAAACAGGAACAAAAATATACAGGCATAGATCATGGGCGTTTTCATATCGATCGACCCTTTATGCATGGTTGCCAGCCAGTTAAATATCTTGATCCCCGTCGGGATTCCCACGAAGAACGTCAGGAATGAAAAGATAACCGTACTTAATTCACTTTGTCCGGATACGAACATGTGGTGCCCCCAAACCAGCGAACCGATAAAGGCAATCGCCAAACTGGACATTGCTATCGCCCAATACCCGAAAACGGTTTTTCGCGAAAACGCGCCTATAAGTTCGGAGATCACCCCGAAGGCAGGTACAATCATGATATATACGGCCGGATGCGAATAAAACCAGAAAAAGTGCTGATAGAGCACCGGATCACCCCCGAGGGCGGGATCGAATATTCCAATCCCAAGCGCGCGCTCCATAATAAGTAAGGCCAGTGTAATAGCAAGCACGGGTGTAGCCAGAACCTGAATGACCGAAGTTGCATAAATAGCCCAAAGGAAAAGCGGTAACCGTCCCCACGTGAGCCCGGGAGCCCGCATTTTATGTATTGTAACGATAAAGTTCATCCCCGTAAGAATCGACGAGAAACCTATTATAAAGACCCCGAAGGTCATTAAAATTACGGCCGAGCCGGTTTGGGTTGAATACGGGGTGTAGAACGTCCAGCCCGTGTCGATCGGGTTTACGGCCAGCGAAATAAGGGTGAACGTGCCACCAATAGAATAGATCCAGAACGAAGCAAGGTTAAGTCTGGGGAAAGCTACATCCTTGGCTCCGAGCATCATTGGCAGTAAAAAGTTGCCAAGCGCCGCCGGAATGGAAGGAATAATGAACAAAAATACCATCACAGCACCGTGGACGGTAAACATCCGGTTGTACTGTTCGGCATTCAGAAGGCTTTCTGCCGGAGTAAAAAGTTCGGTCCGGAGTATCAACGCCAGCAGGCCGCCGACAAAGAAAAACAAGGCGACCGAGCCGAGGTACATCAACCCGATGCGCTTGTGATCTACAGAAAATAACCAGGACTTGATACCTGAGCTTGCGTTCAGATAATGGTGTTCAGGATTTTCGTCTATATCGAAATAGCGAACTTTAAGCGTTTTTCCGTTCGTAGGTGAAGCTGATTCTGCCATATTATTGTAACTCCTTAATAAATTCTACTAATCCCTGCAGTTCACGCTCGCTGAGCGTATCCCCGTAATGAGCCGGCATGTTGTTGGGGTATCCTGCGACCACCTGATCGCGCGGATTAACTATCGCGTTGAGCAAATAATCTTCATCAGCAGTCAGGACTCTTCCGTCGGTCATTTCACGTTCTGTCATAAAAAGTCCGGCAAATGTAGGACCCACTCTGGAAGCTCCGTCTGTTGTATGACATCCCTGACAACCTTCACGCCTGTAAAGAAGTTCACCGACCTCAGCAAGGGGCATGGCGTCGAGATCGCGGCCCATTTCTTCTTCCATATACTCATCAAATTGATCTTGTTCCACTACACGGACATAGCCATTCATAATGGAGTGGCCTCCTCCGCAATATTCGGTGCAGAAATAGACAAAATCGCCGGGACGTACAGCTTCAAACCAGGCATACGTGTTTCTGTTAGGCATTAAATCCTGTTTCAATCTGAATTGAGGTACAAAAAACGAGTGCAGAACATCATCCTGTCGCGAGCGCATTATCAACCGTACGGGCGTATTCACCGGAACAGTCAGGTTCTCGGATTCCACCACTCCGTTCGGATGTTCGAAATTCCAGCCAAACGAAAAGCTTTCCACATACACTTCATAGGCATTTGCGGGAGGAGTTCTCATTTCAACATAATCGTTAAAACCCCATCCGAAAACGATTAGAATGAGAATAAGGGGAATCACCGTCCAGGTAATTTCAAGCTTGGTATTATGGGTAATAAGCGGGGTGGTGTCTTCCTGCGACTTCCTGCGGTATTTTATCGAGAAATAAACAATAGCGATGGTAATACCGACGACTAAAATCAGGCTTATAATATTAATGAAATGGAACAGGGCGTCCACTCCACCTGCATAGGTCGATTCCGCTGAGGGAAGGAAAAAATTAGTAAGGTATTCCATAAATTATTGAGCTGTTAATCGTCAAAGCGAATATCGGATTTATCTTTTTTGCGCTCCTTCAGCCAGAAAAACCCGAGGAAAAGTCCAAGGCCGAGCAGCACTACCACACCACTTACTTTCATAATATTCATAGCGTAGGGCACGTATGACCGCGAATCGGGGTCATAGGTGAAACAGAACAGCGCGATACGTTCAATCGTTGAGCCGATTTTGCCATCTGCGGCATCAAACAACGCATTACGAACATCAAGTTCTCGGTAGGTCACTCCGTACAGGTAGCGGGTAATTTTCATTTCCGGTGAAACGAACATAATTGCAGAAGCATGGAGAAACTCCTGAGCTTCATCGCTCCAGACAAACGGCATGCCTACGGCTTCTGTAATTCGATCAACATTGTGCTGATCGGTCGTTAGAAAATGCCATCCGTCTGAAAGTCCGCTGCGGTTTACCTGATTCACGTAGCGTTCCTTTTGTTGCGAAGCCATCAGGTGATCTTCTTCCGGGTCTATGCTGATGGTTACAATTTCATATTCCTTGCCCGGATCCCAGCGAAGTTCTTCAACAGCATCGGCCACTCCGTTGAGGATGAGGCTGCACATGCTCGGGCAGTTGTAATAGATAAGATTCAGCAGTACAGGCTTACCTGTGTCGAAGAATGAAGAAAGTGCCACTTGCTCGCCTTCCTCATTTACAAGCATGATGTCCGACGGAATCGTATCACCCAGCCTTTCGGTGATTTCAAGCTGTTGAAGCAGCGCTTTGTTTTCCTCAATTTCGGCCTGTGAACGCAGCTGCTGAGCATAGGCATCCCCTGCCAGGCCGGTTGTCATTAAAACTACCAGTGTTGTTATAAAATAATATTGAAATCTGATTCCTTTCATATTGCGAAATAATAATAGTGGAGCGATTAATTTCGACTCCGAATCAGCAGCGTTTTGGCACTGTCGACAGGTATCCTGAAAATACCTTGTTCTTCATCAACAACTGAAATTTCGTTGAGCTGTTCGAGCGCTTCGGCCCGGTGATTGTTCAGTTCACGGTATTCGGTATTGACCGCCTGATTAAACTCCTGCTGAAATTTGAAATACTTGTAGAGATTAAAGGCAATAGCGATCAGGATAATTACAACAACGGAAGTTGCGACAGTCCAAAACGTTATGCGGGAAATGCTGAGCTCGTCGCTCATCACACCCTGGTCAATCGAATTCTCCAGATCAGGATCGTTGATATCGAACCGTTCGAAGTCTTTCGGGTTTTCTTTTCCAGATTGCATAAGCTAAACGGAGTAAATCAATGTTTATTTAAAGATTCAACCAATTTCGGGTCGTTTTTCGGTACCATGCTGTGCTGCTTGAAGTAGAAAAAGAAGAGCCCGAAGAAGATACCGGCAAAAGCAAGAAATGTTGTTACGTCAAGCCAGTGCAGTGAAAAGGTAGCATGCATCGACGGCATAATCAGCCAATACAGTTCAACCACATGGCTGGCAATAATCATGACCGACATAATGCGCAGTACGGTGTAATTTCTTTTCGCAGGCTTGGAAAGCAAAACAAGAAAAGGAATCACAAAGCGGCCGAAAATTACAGCATAAAACAGGTACTGCCAGTTACCTTCAAGCCGGTAATGATAGAAAAGCGTGGCTTCGGGTATGTTGGCATAGTAGATAAGGAAAAACTGCCCGAATGCGATGTAGGCATAGAAAACGGTAAAGGCAAAAAGCCAGGCACCCAAATCACTGATATGCGGTCTGGCGATGGTGTTAAGCAGCAGTCCTTTACCGCGCAGATACAGAGCCATGAGAATCAGTACGGCGAAAATCATCTGGAACGACATGGAAAAATAGTACACACCGAACATGGTGGAAAACCAGTCGAAACGAAGGGACATAATCCAGTCGAAGGAAGCAAAAGCAACGGTGAAGGCAAAAAAGAAAATGCCCGGAGCACTTATTTTACGCAGGGTGGTGTCGATACCCCAGTCGCCGGTTTCGTCCATATCCAGCGATTTTTTGTACAGCTTGTATCCGAGGAACGCCCAGATAGAGAAGTAAATAATATTACGTATCACAAAAAACGTGATGTTCAGGTACGGGCTTTTGTACTCGCTCAGCTCCTGATAAAACACATTGCGGTCGGCAAGATCGCCGGTCCATTCATACAACGTGGTCATACCGAGCAGAATCGGGATAAAGAGTATGGCAAACACCCAAATGTAGGATGAAAACGTTTCGGGAATTCTGCGAAGCGTGGTTCCCCAGCTTGATCGTGTAATATGGTGAATCATCACCAAAAACAGAGACGCCAGCGCTATGCTGATGAAAAATGTAAAGCTCGTTAGATACGAATGCAGAAATTGCTCGTAGTTCACAACCACCCCCACGAGACTTGCAATAATTCCGACAACACCTATGGCAATAATAATACGCGAAGGATTCGCGCTATCTGGAAACTGGATGTTATCGGTTAATTTGGTATGTGCCATTACTGATTGTTCTGAAACGTTTATGATTACTCGGTTGCCATATCTGATGTGTCTGAATCGCCGTTGAGCATACCAGCGCTGATCCCAAGCCGGTCGAGGTCTTCCTGAGTTGCTGCCTGACTGATCTGCAGCGCCCTGATGTAAGCAACAATTGCCCAGCGGTCGTCTGCATTGTTCACCATTCTTCTGTATGAGGGCATACTGCCCGCCCCGTTGTAAATCGCGCTGTAGATCTCACCGTCCGGCATATCGAGAAGACGGTCTTCGTAAAAAGATGGAGGCGTAACATACCCGCGATCGATCACAAGCCCGTTTCCGTACCCAGAAACGCCGTGGCATGGAGTGCAACTGATGTTGTACTTGGCCTGACCGCGATCGAGCAGTTCGCGGGTAACCGGAACAGGAATATGCGTGATAAAACTACCGTCGGAATCGACGCCTTCGAATCTTTCTCTATCGTTTCTCAGATGGCCCCGGGCGATAGTGCCCTCAACAGGCTTACGCATGGCGCGCCGGTCATCAAAAAAATCGTTTGGCTCGAAAGCCTTGAATTTCTCTTGCCAGTACATGTTTTGCTGAGGCTGAATCTGCGTGCGCTCGGAAGGTTGTCCCTGACACGCCGCCAGCAGTAAGGCAAACAGCACGAACGGCAAAAGTTTAAAATACGGGCCGGTAAACAGATGCATTGAATTTCTCCTACTCATAAACTTGTTCGATATGTGAAGCGCCTGTACCTTCGAGAAATTTCATGGTTTCTTCTTCCGAATACATACCGTCTTCAGTTTCGATACAAATGAAAAACTTATCATCGGTAACTCTCTGAAAGTTCTCGGAATTAAACAGGGAGTGGTGATGCTTCGGCAGGTTGTTCAAAAATAACATCCCAAAAACAGCGGCAAATGCCGAAAGCAAAATAGTGAGCTCGAAAGTTACAGGAACGTAGGCCGGAATGTTGGCGAAGGGCCGTCCACCGATATTAATGGGGTAAGCGATGGAACTTGCCCAAACCTGAAGGGCCAGACCACCGGCAAAGCCTACCAGTGCATGGCTAAGCACAATCCAGCCGAGTTTAGACTCTTTCAGGCCCATCGCGTCATCCATACCATGGATAGGAAACGGGCTGTGCGCGTCGAATTTGGTATAGCCTGCCCGATTTACCAGCTTGGCTGCTTTCATCAGCTTGGCCGGGTTATCGTATTCGGCAAGAAGCGCAAAAACCTTTGATTCTTGTTCTTTTACTTGACTGCTCATCAGACTTACGCGTTAGAGTTTGGCTCGTTAGTAGTTTCGGTTTCCGGCACAGGTTCATTTCCTTCTTCATCATAATAATGCGGATCGGCCTGAGGCAGCACCATTTTGACTTCAGCGATAGCTACCATCGGAAGGAATCGCAAAAATAACAGGAAGTGGGTGAAGAAAAGCCCGAATGTACCAACATAAGTAAGTACATCAACCCAGGTAGGCGAATAATACGCCCACGAACCGGGCAGGAAATCCTGTGCCAGGGAAGTAACCGTAATCACAAAGCGTTCGAACCACATCCCGATGTTCACCACAATAGACAGAATGAACGAGACCGCGATACTTCGTCTCATTTTCCTGAACCAGAAGAAGTTCGGCGCGATCACATTACACGACATCATGATCCAGTAGGCCCAGGCATAGGGCCCGGTCGCCCGGTTGACAAACGCAAATTTTTCATACTCCACCCCACTATACCATGCAATGAAAAACTCCATAATATAGGCGAAGCCCACCATCCATCCCGTCACCAGAATAATGATGTTCATCTTCTCTATGTGATCGATGGTCATGATGTCTTCAAGCCCGTAGATTTTACGGGCGATAATCATGAGGGACATCACCATAGCGAAACCGGAAAAAATAGCACCGGCAACGAAATAAGGTGGGAAAATGGTGGTGTGCCATCCCGGAATAATGGAGACGGCAAAGTCAAAAGATACAATGGTGTGTACAGAAAGTACCAGCGGGGTTGCAAGACCGGCCAGAAGCATGTAGGCCTTTTCATAATGCTGCCACTGCCGGTTTCCGCCGGTCCAGCCGAGCGCAAAAGCCCCGTATAGTTTTGCGGCCAGTTTGCTCTTCACGCGGTCGCGAAGGGTCGCAAAATCGGGAACCAGACCCACATACCAGAAAAGCAGGGATACCGTGAAATAGGTCGAAACGGCAAACACGTCCCAAAGCAGCGGACTCTGGAAGTTGGGCCACATCTGCATTTGGTTGGGAAGTGGAAAAACCCAGTAAATAACCCAAATTCGGCCTACGTGTACCGCCGGGAAAATTCCGGCACACATTACCGCGAAAATGGTCATGGCTTCCGCAAAGCGGTTAATTGCAGTTCTCCATCCCTGCCTGAACAAATAGAGAACAGCTGAAATAAGCGTACCGGCATGGCCGATACCGACCCACCATACAAAGTTGATGATGGCCCAGCCCCAGGCTACCGTGTTGTTCAGGCCCCATACTCCGGTACCTTCCCAGATCAGATACCCGAGCATCAGGAAAAGCAGCCCGAGTAGAAGGTTGGATACCCCGAAGGCAATATACCACCAGAATGGTGTTGGTTTTTCAACAATATCGGCAATCAGAGCCGTAATACTGCCGAAAGTATGATTGCCCTTTACGAGTGGGGCTTCTTTAACGTAACCGCTGTTGCTCATGAATAACTGCTTATTTACTTAACGTTTAATTGGGCAGGGCATTAAGCCAGCTCGTTATTAGGATTTCTGAGTTTGGCAAGATAAGACGTACGCGGACGGATATTGATCTCTTCGATCATCAAATAATTCCGGTCGTTCTGTTTGCTTTGTGAAACCACGCTGTTGTCGTCGGTCAGGTCTCCGAACGTAATTGCCTGAGTCGGGCAGGCCTGCTGACACGCCGTTTTCACCATGCCGTCTTCCGGCTTGATGGATGTACCTGTCTCGTTTTTGGTTTGAATCTTGGCCCGGTTGATTCGCTGAACACAGTAGGTACATTTCTCCATAACCCCTCGGAAACGAATGGAAACATCCGGGTTCATGGCCATTTGTATTACATCGGGATCCTGATCGATATCCAGCCAGTTTCTTGCATAATTGAAGAAATTGAAACGGCGAACTTTGAACGGACAGTTATTCGAACAGTACCGCGTACCGATACACTGATTATAGGTCATTTGGTTGAGGCCGTCGTCGCTGTGCGTGGTTGCCGCAACCGGACACACCATTTCGCACGGAGCCTGCTCACAATGCATACACGGAACAGGCTGATGCGCCACCTGGGGGTTCTCACGGTCGTCGCCCATGAAATAGCGGTCAATGCGAATCCAGTGCATTTCACGGTTCCGCACCACTTCACGCTTGCCGATTACCGGAATATTATTTTCCGCCTGGCACGCAATCGTACACACACCGCAGCCGGTACAGGCATTCAGGTCTATGGCCATGCCCCATTGAGGCTGATGAGCCGGAAACTGCTGATCATTAAACAGGTTTACCGGTTTACCATCCTCCGGACGACGCCCCGGAACATACACTTCCGATGGTGCAAATCTCGGGTTTTCGCGATATTCATCCAGCGAAGCTTCGCGGATGAGAGGCCTGTCTTCCATTTGATGATGGTTTTGCGTACAGGCAATCGGGTATGTACCTCCGGTCCGTTCAACCGAAACCGACGGACGAGTCAGCATTCGATCCGAAGTACGCAGCACATAGCTGTTTTTCCCGATATCGTCGGCTACTTTACCAAGGGATGTGCGTCCGTAGCCGGTAGTTACCGTAATACTGTTGTCTGCATGGCCGGGAAGAATCCATGCGGGCATTTGCAGGCTGGTTTCGCCCGCGTCTATTGTGATGAGGTCGTAGTCGGTTTCACCGAAACTGCGTTCCCGTACGCCCAAACGCTGTGCTGTAGCCGGGCTCATGACCGCCACGTTATCCCAGGTGATTTTAGTCACAGGATCGGGCAGCTCCTGAAGCCAGCCGTTATTGGCAAAACGGCCGTCATAAAGAGTCGCATCGGGTTTGATTACAAGCTCAATATCATCATCCGAAGCTGAAGCCAGTTCATCAACAAAACTCCGTACCGCCTGACCTGCACCGGAAGCCACAGCTACCGTTCTTACCGGGAAGCCGTCATTTTCATATAAACCGTTATGAACAACTTCATTCCAGCTTTCATCGAAGTTGCCGCTCAGCACATTTTCCCAGGTGGAGCGAACCAAATCGTAGCCTTCTTCAGACTCGCCGTCTTTGATCGCAGCAAGGAATTCAGCTTCACTCTTCCCACCGAAAAGCGGGCGAATGGTAGGCTGAATGACCGAAGGATACCCTTGATAAGAGGTCGCATCACCCCAATATTCCAGGAAATGGGCACGATTCACATGCCATGTAGCCAGTCTGGAAGTTTCATCTACATGATTGGAAAGATGAATGCTGGTTTCCACCGACTCTATAAGCGATTCGAAATCGAGATCGGCAGGCGCGTCGAAAACCGGATTTCCGCCCACAATCACCAGCGTGTCGTAATCACCGTTGCGGAGTTCACCGGCAAGGCCGGCGAGTGCATCCGGATTGTAAGAATCATCGTGGAAAGGGACCTCGGTATAGACTACGGTCTCACCTGCATTTCCAAGCGCCGAATTGATAGCAGCCACCAGGGCGTGCACTTCAGGAGCGTGATCTTCACCTGCCGCAACAATGGAGCTGCCACGGTTGTTGAGAAGTTCTTCGGCCAGTACGCTTACCCAGCTGTGCTGCGTAAAACCGTTAGAAAGTCCGGAAAAAGCTTCAAGTCCGGAGACCGAATCCGCAAGTTTTGATGCGAGTGCAGCGGCAAAAGCCGGAATTTCAGATGCTTTCAACCGCAGACGGTGATCGGCGTTGGAACCGGTCGTGGTGAGGTTGTTTTCCACCACGTAAAGACGGTTCATACTGTCTTCGGTGGAGGCTACCCTTCGGCGGTCCGCGTAATTCATGTTGTTGCGAACATGATCCGGAGCCAGCCCCATAAAATCAAAATCGAGAGAGACGATCACGTCGGCATTGTCGAAATGATGGACCGGACGCAGCTTTGTTCCGAACGCCATTTCTGTACCGGCCAGAGCATTTTGCGGACCGTATGCCTCCCAGGTAACCCAGCGGCCGTTCGGGAACGTATCGAGGGCTTCTGATTTGAGCCTGTTAAATGTAGGAGAGCTGCTTGCTTCCGATATAAAGGCCACGCGCCGGTTTCGGTCTGAAAAATGCTCCGAACAAAAAGCGACAAAATCATTCCAGCTCCGCTCTTCGTCGTTTTCGCGCGGATGGCGGGAGCGATCCACATCATAGAGATCAAGTACAGAAGCCTGCTGAAAAATATCGGTTGTCCCACGGCTACCAGGATGGTCGGGGTTTCCTTCTATTTTGATCGGGCGCCCCTCGGTGGTAGTAACCAGTACTCCGGTGCTGTTGTCCTTAAAAGGAATGGATGAAGCGTATTGGAGCGGAATCCCTGCTACAATCTCTTCGGGCTGCTCGTTATAAGGAAGCAGTTTCTGAACAGGTTTACGGCATGCAGCAA
>PXDL01000028.1 GCA_003566395.1 Balneolia bacterium
CACGCGCTGGAGAAAATCATTCGGACGGAGAAAGCCGATTACCCGGGCCTGTTGTACTTCTTCTCCATACCGGTCGAGAAATACGATGGTTGGCACCCCGGCGATATTATACTGCTGACGAAGCTTTTCAGACTCGGGGGAGTCGAAGTTGGTCAGGTCAACTTTCAGCCGGACCATGTCTTCGGTGGCTTCGATTACATCCTGATCGGTAAACGTCATGCGTTCAAGTTCAAGGCAGGGTATGCACCAGTCGGCGTAGAAATCGATCATCACCGGTTTGCCTTCCTGAACCGCCATTTCAAGTTTGTCTTCCGAATATGTTTGCCAGATGATCCCTTCTTTCTGAAGGTTCATATAAAACATAATCGCCAGTAAGACGGCCACTCCTCCGGTAGCATATTTGGTAATCATAAAGCCCGTTTTCCCTTTGCCGCTTTGCTCCAGAAAGCCGAGATAAATGCCGCCGATTAGCAATGTAAAGACGATTACCCATTCCACAAATTGCGGAAAGAGCGCAAGCCCGAGGTAAAAGCCACCCACACCGATGAGCACCACGCCGAAGAGTTTTTTCACCCAAACCATCCATGTACCGGATTTTGGAAGCTTAGCCATGAGACCGGAAAAAGTACCGAGTATCAGATAAGGCAACCCAAGACCGAGTGAAAGCACGAAAAAGACCCAGAATCCGAATACCGGATCTCCAATTGTTCCCACATGAGCAAGCAGCGCAATGATGGGAGGACCTACACAGGGCGCAGCAAAAATTCCGACTACAAGTCCTGAAATAAACAGCCCGATCAGTCCGGTGGAGTTTCCGGCCCCAGACAACCTTTTCGTAAGCCAGTACGGCATCTGGATTTCATAAAGTCCGAACATACTCAGGGCAAGGCCGAACATCAGAATTCCGATAAAGCCGAGCATCCACGGGCTTTGAAGCCAGCTGCCGAAAAGCCCGCCGCTGAGTGCGGCAATAACGCCGAGTGCGGAATACATCGTTGCGATACCAAGCACATAGACTACAGCCTTGCCGAAAACGCGAAAGGTGTTGCCGTCTTGCTGCCCCCCGAACAGGGAAACCGTAACCGAAATCATCGGATAGACGCAGGGAGTAAGATTCAGGGCGAGCCCGATCAAAAAGATGCCGATGAACGCAAGAATCCAGCCACGTTCGAAAAGGTCGTTGATCTCACCGCTCGTTCCGCCTCCCTGCACGGCATCGTCGTAGGCCAGAAAACGATCCTCGTTTGCGGATTCCATCCCGGCTCCGGCTTCAACAATTTCAATCGGGATGCGCACGTCTAAGGTAGCCGGCGCCAGACACTGCATGTCGTCGCAGGCCTGAACCGTTAGTTTGGCGTTCAGCACGTATTCACCGACGGGCGTATTGGATGACGTGCGAAGGCTTAGATAGATAGGAGAGGTTTCCTCATAGACATCAAGCGGTTCGTCGGCGAAGCCGAAAGTCATGGTCAGGGCCGGCGGATAGCGGATATCCGACAAAATAATATGCTCTGATCGCTCCAGGTTCAGCTCGGTCGGGATGAGCCATTCAAGGGTAGGCGTATGGGAGTTCACGTGCCACGGGTACTCGATATTGAGTTCAACGACGGCTTTAAACTCCGCCCCCTGCTCAACCTGATTGACGTTAAGGGCCGTGGCAACATCCAGCTTGTCCGCACTCGACATCATCTGGGCCTGCATTCCGGCGGGGATAATCAGCAGAAAGGCCAGGGCCAACCCTTTTATATAATTCAACATTTTAATTGGGTTATTAGTAAGCAAAAATTGATTAGTAAAGCCTTCTTCGGGTTAATCGAGCCTGAACTCATCGAAGGAAATATTCTGTTCAAAGGCGTCGGTGCCGACGAAGACAAGAAGACGTTCAAAGGTTTCCGAATCTTGAAAACCAGGCTGAAATCCAAGGGGCTCTCCGTCATCGGTAAGAAAGACGGTGGTAGGGAATCCGGTTACGCCCAGATTCATCGCAAATTCCTGCATACTGATTTGCCGGCCGTTGTACAAAACCTTATCGGAAGATTCGGCATTAATCTTGACGGCATAGAAATACTCATCTATGGCCGACTGAACACCATCTTGGGTATAGGTTTCACGTTCCATTTGTTTGCAGTAGCCGCACCAATCGGTATAGACATCGATCAGAATTTTTTTATCGGTGTTCTCAGCCTTATCGAGAGCATCTTCGAGCGAAATCCAATTGGTGAAGGCGTTTTCAACTTTTCCATCGCCGCCTGAAAGAAACTCACCGGGTATGGTACGTTCAATTTCAGGAGAGGAGCAGGAAAAGAGAAATAAAAGCGAAAATATGTATAGAGAAGAAGATTTCAGCATAATGTCCTGAGGTTTGGGCCTTCGCTGTATGGCTGCGCTGTTGTAACAGACGGGACGGTTGAAGCCTTTTAACAGCGAGGGCGTAATGAGTAGTAAAAATACGATTTTAGAAGTATCCGAAAAAAGAGGGGTAACATGTTTTCACAGGGCCGCTCAGGATACGGGAACCGGTATTTAAACTGCGGGAGGAGCCCTCAGGCTTCGTCCGGTTGTAAAGTATGATAGCTGAAGGCGTTCCCCAAGTACACCCAAAAGCTTATCCGGACGATTCGAAACCGAGATGGTTTCAGACTGAAATGCCGAATTATATACCGGTTGAGCAGTGTTGCTTTTTTGGGATGAAATCAGGCCGGTATCCTGAAGCAGGCAATGTTCCGGGGGTACAGATTTGACGTCACAGGTATTATCAGCCGGAACACTCGTTTCGCAGGTGCCGGTTTCACCTTGCTGTAGGGGAAAGCTGATCGTATATACAAGCCGCTCCGCACTATCGAAATCAATAGTACCGGTACGCTCACATTCCATGCCGGGCTGGGCCGGGAAAAACAGCCATAGCAAACTAAAGCTTAGTGCTGTTCTAAAAACCGGGGATAAAAAGACGGTACGAAGGTGTTTCATGTGTGCCAAACGGCGTGTCCGCAGGTATAGTGTGAGCGCGTTAAAGTGAAATAATAATATTGTTTCTGAAGGAGTAAATCCAGCTAACCACGTCGGTTGCCGGAGCATAATCGTAGGTGGTGCTGAACTGTGCACCAAACTGAACAAACCGGCTGATACGGAACCGAAGCTCAATATCACCCGTGAGCCGGGGCGTAAAGAAAGATACCGGCTCGGCCTGATAGTACCCGACTATATTTAACTGCGCGGTTGGGGAAAGGTTGCCCCTCATCAATAGAGAATTCGTGGATTTAAAACGGTCGAACTGCCGGCGTTGTCCCCCTTCGGCCCGCCACACTTCATGCTCGTACATTGCTCCTGTAGTAAATCCGGCAATAAAGTCATCGGTAGAAATAAAATCATAGCGGATGCCGGCTCCGGCCAGATAACGCCTCCTCAGGCCCCAATCCTGACTGTATTGAAACTGCGTGAATGCTTCCGGAGACCACCGGTTATCGTAGTTAAATGTAGTTCGCAAGTGCATGTATCCGTTACTGATCAACTCGTCATCGATGCGCAGCATGTTCAGATTGGTCAGAAACAAATACGAATTATACTTGCCGAAATAGGCGGCATGGGTCCGGTTGGTGAGCTGTATCGTTTCGCTTTTTTGTTTGGCGGCGGTTAATCCGAAGGACAAGCTGCCGGTCCATGTACGGATGGTATCGGCTTCAGTGCGATAGGTTTCCACATTCAGCACCTGAGCGTGCAGTACGCCTGTACAGAAAAGCAAGCCGATGGCCGGGAGTATGATGAGGCGAAGACTGGTTTTTAACACAAATTTCGGTTTAGGGTAATCAGGTCACAAAGGCTTTGCAAAACCGTTAATTTAGCCGGTCTTCCGCCTTGTCACAAAAATGAAATCCTCGAATAGGTAGCCTACGCTTAGGTTTCATTTTTGCTCCGGCGTTGAAATCAAACAAATTCCCTGGTTTATCAAAGCCTTCTGCAAGCTGAAGTTAAAGGTGTGAAATATGCCGGGGCGTAAAATACAAAAAAACTCGATTGAGGTGACTTCGACCGCATCGGCAGAATTTAAATCGAAGACCTCATAAATTTTGTTGTGATCTACCCGTTGCAACATATACCTTTCAGTTTCAAACGATGGGCCGATTTGCTAATCTGTTGGACTTTCAGCAAAACCGGCCCATTCAGATATCAAACCGCAAAACATGCGAAACAACTTCAACGATTTACATTTTCCCTATGTCTAAAGAATCACTGCTTCCGTTTCTGCTTGAAAACAGAGAACTCAGTAAAAATCAGGAAAAAATGCTGCAAAAGCTTTTCAAGGAAATCACCCTGAAAAGCAAAGACGATAAAGATGCAGAAGACTGGTTCATCATCGGTACCGCAGAATTCAGAAATGAGCAATACGAAGAAGCCCTTGACGCTTTCACTTTTGCGATTGATGAAAACGAGAGCTTCGAGGCGGCATGGTGCTTCCGCGGTACGGCTCACGGAATGCTGTCGGAATGGGATCAGGCGCTTGAAAATGTATCCAAAGCCATAGAACTTGATCCGCAGTACGAGCATGCCTATATCGAGCGGGCAGCGGTTCATCGCAACATGAAAAACTGGGATGAAGCCCTGGCCGATCTGGACCACCTGCTGGAACTCAGCCCCGGCCATGAATCAGCCCGGCTTATGAAAGCCAAAACCTGTTACGACAAGGGTGATTACAAACAGGCGATTGAGCTGTACACACTTGTGCTTGCCGATGAACCGGGCCATGTAGAAGCGTTGTCTTCCCGAGGTCTCGCCTACTTTTTCGAAGGAAACGCCGAACTTGCCCTCAAAGATATCCGGAAGGCGCGCACGCTGGAAGGCGGCAGCACGGTATCGGAATTTAACATGGGCCTGGCGATGAGCGCACTGCCTGAATTCTCAAAACAGGCGTACCGCCATTTTGAAAAAGCCTTCAAACGCGACCGAAATATTCTCAAGCAGTATGTTAAGGTAGCTGATTCTCACGAATCCGAGCGGTTGCTATCCAGACTCCGATCCATTCACAAAGATCTCGAAAAGAAAAAGGATGAGAATTTCTACACCCGCGAACTCTACGATTTGCTCGAACGCCGGTTATCGGAAGTCGAGAAAGAGACGAAAAGCGATGAATGAGAAAAGGAAGCAATAGAAGCTGTGGATCATTAGCTCAACCATGCCCGAATTCATAGTTAATTCCGGTTTTAGTCTGAACGTTGAACTCTTCGTACCGTTCTCCAAAAATTTGGAAAATGCCGCTTGAACGGCTCTATTCAGAACATAGAAAACCGAATTGCCTTATTAGAACATATTCTTGTTTCCGGGAACAGATGGGGAGCAATGTATGTTAGGCATATTCAGGAGCATCAGATTCAGTTCACATAAAATCTCTAAAATCCTCTTAAAGCTACATACTAATGGATAACAGCAAACTATACGAATGGGTGTCTGCCTACGTGGATGGCGAATTATCGGCATCCGAGGAGGCAAGTTTGCTGGAGGAAGCCGAAAAAGATCCGGCAATCAGGCAGGCAATAGAGCAGGAGAAAATACTCAAGAAACTGCTTAAGACCAGGCTTCAACGTGCTTCAGCGCCCGAGTCTCTTCACAGGAAAATCAAGGTGTTGCTTTCCCAAGAAAAAACCGTTCAGCCCCGGGCCGCCGAAAATTATAAAGCTCTGAATATGCAGCAGGACGATCAGCCTTCAGCAAGCAGGAATAAGTTTCTGTTGGCTTTAGCCGCAGTACTACTTTCGGCCTTGTTACTTGTTTTGGCCCGGCAGGGTGTATTTACGACCGGTACCGAAGCGGAAGCCGTTACCGTGGAGCAGCTTACATCGGTTCATTACATCAATCAGCAGGGCGGCCGGGTTGTTGATCCGGTACAGCTCAGCGTTGCCGAAGCTCAACAGTATTTTAAGAATACGTACGGGTGCGATATCACCGTGCCTGAATTAGCCGGCGCGAGGTTTGCTGGAGCCGTTTACACCAATTTTTTCGGTGAGTTCCATACTCCTCTGCTGCAGTATGAAGTTGAGGAAGGAGACTATATCTACATTTTTGCCTTCGAGAAAGATGAACTCAGAAAGCAGAAAAAGCTCATTGCAGATCAGAATGCAACAGGTGCCATTACAAAACATGACGACGTCTTTATTATGCAAATTGAAGGCCTTGACGTGGTTTCCTGGAAATGGCACAACGTTTGGTACACAGCCGTTTCGGCTCATCAGGGTGATGTAGTCGCCGCCATGCTTCCCCACTGATTCCCGTGCTTTTATGGGGTTCAACCAACAGTATTATGATATCATCATAGGGGGGGGCGGTTGCTCCGGCCTTTCGCTTGCCTGGCACATTTCTCAAAAAGACCGGGACAAAAACATACTAATCATCGGAAAGGAGGAGACTCCCGATCAGGGAAAAACGTGGTGTTACTGGAGTAAGGACGATCTTCCGTCGCCGGTAAAGCCGGATCACGTCTGGGAGTCGGTTGAAATCTTTGCAGGAAAGGCCCACATCCGGGAAAAACTAAAGAAACTGACCTACAACTGCATAAAAAGCACGAGCTATCACCGACAGATGACCGAAGCACTTGCTTCAATGCCGAATATCGATCGTATTGAGGCAGATGTGGAAGGATACGGAGAGACGAAACAAAGGGTCGGTGTTCAGGCGGATGGAAAAACCTTTACGTCGGAACAGTTCTTCAAATGCTATGGAAAGCCGGATACAAAAAATTCACGCTTCGTTCTAAAGCAGCATTTTAAAGGAATAGAGATTGTAACTGATAAGCCGGTATTTGATCCGGATACCGCCCGTATGATGGATTTCAGGGTGAAACAAAAAGACGGGGCCACGTTTTTTTATGTGTTACCTTTCAGCAAGACCGAAGCTCTGGTGGAATACACCCTGTTTTCTCCTGCACTGCTCGAAGATGAGGCTTATGATGAGGCAATTGCGGCCTATCTGAAACAGGAGTTCGGGCTTGGTTCGGATAACTACCGATGCTCACGGACCGAATTCGGCGTAATCCCGATGGCCGACCGGCTACACACGCAAGGACCGGGCAAACGAATTCATTTCTGTGGAACGGCATCAGGTATCCCAAAAGCTTCTACCGGATATGCCTTTTCAAGAATTCATCGTCAGGCGGCCCTTATCGCAGAAAGCATCTCTGCCGGAAAAAAAGTGACGGTACCTCCGTCATCGTCATTGCGATACCGGATTTATGATTTAGTTATGCTGGATGTGCTTACGCGCCGGAAACAAATTATCGTGGAGGTGTTTGAAGCCCTCTTTACTAAAAACCCGGTGGAGCGTATTCTGCGCTTCATGGATGAGAAAAGCACATTGTCTGAAGATTTAAGCGTGATGGCTTCCGTTCCCCGGATACCTTTCCTGAAAGCTGTTGCCCGCAATTCAGATCTTATAAAAGGTGGAGTCTGAATACCCGGAACCGGTGGACAAGAGAGCTTTATTAAATAGACTAATTCTAATTATGAGAGTTTTTTGTCCTTAAAACCGCAATAATCTTATATTCACATCCGAATATGTTATTAATAGCCTGCCCTACCCTTCCTGAAGGCAGTTCTTCATTCACTCTTCATAATAAAACCGGATTTTAAAAGTGGCCACAAGCGCCGATTATAACACTATTTTTTTCCATCTGAATACCAGAAAATACAGTTGAATGAGTGACACCAAACTGAATGTTGGCGTAGTTTTGATGAATCTCGGCGGGCCTACTTCTGAAGATAATATCAAGACGTTTCTGTATAATCTCTTCCGGGATGAAGATATTATAAAGCTGGGCGGCGGATTTTTCCAGGATAAACTGGCGAAACTCATTTCCACCATCCGTTCAAAAAAGATCGTAGATAACTACCGGGAAATTAATTATTGCACCCAGGGTTGTACGGGAAGTAAATACTGCTTTAACAGGCAAAATAAGGTGGTTTCAAGCTGTTGCTCTCCTATCAACGGATTAACGGAGGCGCAGCGTCGCGGTCTCGAAAAATATTTCAAAACCGAAATGCCGGAGCACAACTTCAAGGTATATACGGCTATGCGCTACTGGCTGCCGTTTGCCGATCAGATTATGGATGAAGTTCGCGAAGACGGCATGGACCACGTTGTGTTGCTGCCGCTCTATCCCCAGTTTTCATGGACCACAAGCGGTAGCAGTTTCCGGGACTGGGAAGATGTGCGCAAGCAACAGCTCGGTCAGAACAAAACGGCCGACTGGCAGGAGTACATCATAAAAGATTACTACCTGAACAACGATTATCTGCATGCCATGAACGACCGCATCAACGAAACACTGGATCGTTTCAGCCCGGCAGAGCGTGATAAAGTTCACCTGGTATTTACCGCCCACGGCACTCCGCTGGCAGAAGTTCGCAGCGGTGATCCCTATACAAAACAAATTGAAGCTACCGTGGAAGCGGTCATGAAGCTGCGTGGAAGGGATAAACAGTACTGGCTTGGTTTCCAGTCACGCGTCGGTCCCCAGAAATGGACGCAACCGAACACCGAGGCCCTCGTATTCCGGCTTATCCGCTACGGAATCAAACATCTGGTGATGATTCCCGTTGCTTTTGTAACCGACCACATTGAAACATCTATGGAGCTGGATGTTGAGCTTCGTGAGGCTATTGAAGAAGAAAAATTGCACATCGAACGACTTGAAGTGATGCCGGGCCTCAACAACCATCCGCGCTTTATTAAAGCACTTGCCGATGAAGTTCAAGCCATGCTGGGCCATGTGCTTGATGCGGACTCTGCAAACGGAAAAGCACCGAAGGAAGCCGAAGAACAGATGAAGGCCTCCTGATTTATAGTGATTCGATTCTATGGATAAGAGCATACTCTTAGAAAAGTTTACGATCATCGGCATCAATCATCAGCTTGCCGATGTGGCGGTGCGTGAAAAGTTCAGCCTCAGCTACGAGGAACAGCGCGAGCTGCTTCGCGATGCAGAAGGACATGGTATAAACGGCCTGATAATCATTTCAACCTGCAACCGTACCGAACTTTTTGCTACCACCTCTGATGCCGAACTGCTCTCCATACTGTTTGCCCGCCACGCCCGCGGAGACATCAAAGAATTTCACGAATACGGATTTATCAAACACGGCGAACATGCCGTAAAGCATTTTTACCGTGTAGCGGTGGGCCTTGAAGCGCAGATTCTCGGGGATTTGCAGATTATCAAACAGGTAAAAGAATCCTATAAGCTGGCTTCCGATTCCGGTCTGGCCGACTCAACAATTCACCGATTAATGCAAAGTGTATCGCGCACTCACAAGCGTACGCGCAACGAAACGTCGCTCGGAGCCGGTGCGGCCTCTACGGCCTATGCAGCCGTTCAAATGGCCAAACGCCACATGAAGCAGCTGAGCGGCAAAAAAGTGCTGCTTGTGGGAGCCGGGAAAATCGGTAAGGTCACTTGTAAGAATCTGATCGCTATGGGTGCTTCCGATGTGACGGTGATCAACCGGAACATGACGCGGGCCGAACGGCTGGGCATGCGTTTCCCGATTGAAGTGGCACCTATCAAAAATATTGATATTGAAATTGCCCGTGCCGATCTCATCATCGTAGCTACGGGCGCGCCTCATGCGGTAATCAATACCGGCCATCTTGACCTTTGCGATCCGGAAGGCAACCCGAAAATGATGATCGATTTGTCGGTTCCCCGAAACATCTCAGATGAAGTTGGAAATCTGCCGTTTGTCCATTTGGTGAATATGGATATGCTCAGCGATACCCTTGATGAAACCTTCCGCGATCGTCAGGCCAACGTGCCCAAAGTGGAAGCTATTATTTCAGAGGAATTTGAAGCATTTTGCATCTGGCTGTCCGAGCTTCGCGTTGTGCCTACAATCAAGGCGCTCAATACCAAATTCGATACCATTCGCCGTCAGGAAATTTCGCGCTTCAAGCATAAGCTGGAGGGCGAGACCCTGAATGAAGTGGAGCATCTGACACAGCGGATCGTAAATAAAATCATTGCTCATTCGATTGAGCACCTCAAAGAAAATCAGGGGAAAACCGAAGAAGTGACCCGCATCATACAGGATATGTACAAGATCGGCAACGAGTTGTAAGCATGGCGTTTAAACCCATCAGGATTGGTACGAGAGACAGTATTCTTGCCACGTGGCAGGCCGAGCACGTCGCAGCGGGATTAAAAAAACACGGATTCAAAACCGAGCTGGTGTTTATCAAAACAGAAGGCGATCAGGTGCTGGATACGCCGCTGCCGCTCATCGGAGGAAAAGGCGTGTTCACCAAAGCGCTGGATGATGCACTCCTCCGTGATGAAGTCGATATCGCCGTTCATTCTTTTAAAGATATTCCGACCTCCGTACCCGACGGACTCGACGTCATCGCCATACTGGAGCGTGATGATCCCCGGGATGTAATCGTGGCCCGCACATCACCTGAATTTATGGATGATGAAACCTACGAAGCCGTAATAGCCACCAGCTCACACCGCCGCGGTGGGCAATGGCTTAACCGTTTTCCCAGGCACCAACTCACTGATATTCGCGGTAACGTACACACACGACTTCGAAAACTGAATGAGAACAAATGGGACGGTGCCATTTTTGCCGCCGCCGGTCTCAAGCGTGTTGG